>JAHCKU010000191.1 GCA_026125625.1 Burkholderiales bacterium
CCGGGGCGACGAACTCCTGATCAATTCCTGCCAGAGCAAAAAACCTCGTCATTCCGGCGAAAGCCGGAATCCAGAGCTTTTCCGTTGGCGCTGGACCGGAATCCAGCAATTCAGCGTCCGGTGATCAGCAGCGCGCGGAAATCGTTGACGTTGGTCAGGGTGGGACCGGTCTTGACCAGGTCGCCGAGTGCGCTGAAGAAGCTGTACCCGTCATTATCGGCGAGGTGCGCTTTGGCGTCCACGCCGGCCGCTGCCGCGCGTGCGAGCGTATCGGGGGTAACCACTGCGCCGGCATTGTCTTCCGTGCCGTCCACGCCGTCCGTATCCCCCGCCAGTGCATATACGCCGGACTCTCCGTCCAGCGCCACGGCCAGCGCCAGCAGGAACTCGACGTTGCGTCCGCCGCGTCCGTTGCCGCGCACCGTGACCGTGGTCTCACCGCCGGAGAGCAGCACGCACGGCGCTGCCGCCGGCTGGCCGCGCCGCGCGACCTGACGTGCGATGCCGGCGTGCACCAGGGCGACGTCGCGCGCCTCGCCCTCGAGGCTGTCACCCAGGATCAGCGGCGTGACCCCGGCGCGCAGCGCGACTTCCGCCGCCGCCTCCAGCGACTGCTGCGGTGCTGCGATCAGGTGTGTCTCGCAGCGGGCGAGGTGCACATCGCCCGGCTTGGGCGTTTCTTCGCGCGCCGCCTCGAGGTGGGCGATGACAGCCTGCGGCTCGGTGATCGCATACTTGCGCAGGATGGCGCGCGCGTCGGCAAAGGTGGTGCTGTCGGGCACGGTCGGGCCGGAAGCGATCACGGCCGGATCGTCGCCCGGCACGTCGGAGATGGTGAGCGTGACCACGCGTGCGGGATGGCAGGCAGCAGCCAGGCGGCCGCCCTTGATCGCGGAGAGGTGCTTGCGCACGCAGTTCATCTCGCTGATGTTGGCGCCGCTTCGGAGCAGCGCGCGGTTGATCGCCTGCTTGTCCTGCAGCGTCAGGCCGGGTGCGGGCAGCGTCAGCAGGGCCGAACCGCCGCCGGAGATCAGGCATAGCACCAGGTCATCGGCGCTCAATCCCTGGACCATCGCCAGCATGCGCTCGGCCGCCTCGCGGCCGGCGAGATCCGGCACCGGATGCGCGGCCTCCACCACTTCGATGCGCTTGCACGCCACGTGATGCCCGTAGCGCGTGACTACCAGTCCGCTCAGGTCTGCGTCCCAGTGCGCTTCGACCGCCTGCGCCATGGTTGCGGCAGCCTTGCCTGCACCCACCACCAGCGTGCGGCCTTGGGGCGGAGACGGCAGGAACGGCGGCACGCACTTGTCCGGCATGGCGCGTGCGATGGCGGCGTCGAACATGGCGTGCAGCAGGGAGCGCGGATCGATATGCATGGTCATGAAAAGTGTTCAACGCAAAGAACGCGAAGGACACAAAGGAAGGCTGCAACAGGCGGGCAGGGATCCTTGTCGTTCTCGAGCATCCATGAGGTGCCATTCGCAAACATGTCTTTGCGGCTTTTGCGTTCTGATGCCTTCCTTTACGGTTGGAGGTAGCGCCTGGCCCAGCCCAAGCCTGCTTCCGTTTCTGCCGCCGGCCGGTACTCGCAGCCGATCCAGCCCTGGTAGCCGATGCTGTCGATGTGGCGGAACAGGAAGTCGTAGTTGATCTCGCCGCTGCCCGGCTCGTGACGGCCCGGCGTGTCGGCGAGCTGCATGTGCGCGATCTTGTCCAGATTCTTCTCGATGGTCGGCGCCAGGTCGCCTTCCATGATCTGCATGTGATAGATGTCGTACTGGAATTTCAGGTTCGGCATGCCGGCGTAATGCATGATGTCGAAGGCCTGATCCGAATAGTTCAGATAGAAGCCCGGGATGTCGCGCGTGTTGATGGCTTCGATCAGCAGTGTGATGCCGTGCTTGGCCAGCTCCTTGGCCGCGAACTGCAGGTTGGCGATGTAGGTGGCGCGCATCGTCTCCTCGTTCACACCCACCGGCTTCAGGCCCGCCATGCAGTGCAGCAGCTTGCAGTTCAAGGTCAGGGCGTAGTCGACCGCCTTGCCCACGCCTTCCTGGAACTCGCCGGTGCGGGCGGGATTGCAGGCGAGCCCGCGGTCGCCGGCGGCGAAATCCCCGGGCGGCATGTTGAACAGCACCACCTGCAGCTTGTGCTTGCCGACGATCTCCGCCAGCTGGTTCTTGTCGTAGGCATAGGGGAACAGGAACTCCACCCCTTTGAAGCCGGTTTTTGCCGCGGCGCCGAAGCGCTCCAGGAAGTCGACTTCGTTGAACATCATGCTCAGATTGGCGTTGAGTTTGGGCATTGCGGGTCTCCTCTCGAGGCGTGATTGTACGGTCTCTCCCGGAAGGGCTGGGGGAGGCGGCCGTATCCGTCGGCATTCCAATCAGTCGTCATCCCGCACACTCGTCGCCCCGGCGAAGGCCGGGGCCCAGATGTTGAAGCAAGGGCTCGTCGTATTGCTGGGTCCCGGCTTTCGCCGGGACGACGAGACAGGATGTTCGTAGAGAGCGGTCATCCCGGCGCAAGCCGGGATCCAGTCCTGAACTGGCGATGGCTACGATTGAAGGGCGATGCTCAGAACAGGATCACATAGAGCAGGGCGCCGAACAGCGCGTACTTGATCAGGTAGTACACGGTCCGATTCCACTTCTTGATGCGTTTGCCGACCAGACGCACGCGATACACCACCGAGAACACGTGGTTGAGAACACCGATGGGCTCACCGGCCACGTTTTGCGAGGCCGTCGCCTTCACCACGTGGCGAATCACGAAGCGGTTGACCGCCGTCATGAGCCGGCTGCGCAGCGGCCGTTCGACGTCGCAGAACATGATCACCCGCGGCTGATCGGTCTTGTTTTCCGCATGATGGATGTAGGTCTCGTCGAACAACACGTCCTCGCCGTCGTGCCAGTGATAGGTCTCGCCGTCGACCACGATGTAGCACTCCGGCGAGTTGGGCGTGGACAGTCCCAGGTGATAGCGCAGCGATCCGGCGAACGGGTCGCGATGCCGCACCAGGCGCCCGCCGGGTTTGAGCACGGCGAAGATCGCCGCATGCAGGGTCGGTATGCCGGCGACCAGCTCGACCGTGCGCGGACACAGCGCCTGCGCGGAAGGCAGGAAGGTGTCGTACCACTTCAGGTAGAAGCGCGTCCACCCGCTGCGAAAGAACGAATTGAATCCGAGGTCGTTGTACTTGGCCGCCGCCCGGATCTGTCCATCTTCGAACAGGCGCAGCGCTTCCTCGCGGATCACCTGCCAGTTTTCGCGCAGGGGGGCCAACTCGGGGAAATCGTCGACGTTCAGGTAGGGCTTCGACGGCACTGCAGAGGACAGATAGATCAACGCGTTGTAGGGCGCGAGAAAGGTCGAGTGATCGGTGAGCTGGCGCGTGAAGCGGTGCCGCACGCTGCCGCGCAAATGCACGAAGACGGCAGATGCGGCGAATATCGCGAGTGCGATCCAACCGGGGCTGAGCAGATTCCTGACCATGCGCGAACGACGAGTTGCAAGACACGATGAGCGCTCGCTGGTGCCCGGTTGATGCCGGGACCATGGGCGCCTGCATGTCAGCAATTTACGATCCTGGCATGCTCGTCCACGCTTTGATTATTCGCCCATCACCGGTCCGTTGCAAGTCATCGGCCAAGTCCGTGGGCGGCAAACGTCGTATGCAAGCTGCCACCGGCCGGCGGGTGTCCACAGGTGGACGGCTATAATCGAGGCATTCCCTTCTGCGAGGCGTACAGATGACGCGTTTCACCGGCACCGACACCTACGTCGCGACCGAAGATCTGACGATGGCAGTGAACGCCGCCGTCACTCTCGAACGCCCGCTGCTGATCAAAGGCGAGCCCGGTACGGGCAAGACCATGCTCGCGGTCGAAGTCGCCCGTGCGCTCGGGCGGCCGCTGATCCAGTGGCACGTGAAGTCGACCAGCAAAGCGCAGCAGGGGCTGTACGAGTACGACGCCGTGTCGCGCCTGCGCGATTCGCAGCTGGGTGAGGCGCGCGTGCACGACATCGCCAACTACATCAAGCGCGGTCCGCTGTGGGAGGCGTTCGAATCGGATGTGCCGGCGGTGGTCCTGATCGACGAGATCGACAAGGCCGACATCGAATTCCCCAACGATCTGCTGCGCGAGCTGGATCGCATGGAATTCTACGTCTACGAGATCCAGCGCCTGGTGCAGGCGCGCCATCGGCCGGCGATCATCATCACCAGCAACAACGAGAAGGAGCTGCCGGACGCCTTCCTGCGCCGCTGCTTCTTCCACTACATCCGTTTCCCCGATAAAGAGACGATGGAACGCATCGTCGAGGTGCACTATCCCGGCATCAAGAAGGTGCTGCTGCGCGAAGCGCTGGAGGCGTTCTTCGAGATCCGCGAAGTGCCGGGCCTGAAGAAGAAGCCGTCCACCTCGGAGCTGCTCGACTGGCTGAAGCTGCTGATGGCCGAGGACATTCCGCCGGAAGTGCTGCATTCCAAGGACACGCACAAGATCGTCCCGCCGCTGCACGGCGCACTGATCAAGAACGAGCAGGACGTGCATCTGTTCGAGCGGCTGGTGTTCATGTCACGCCGCGCGAAGAGTTGATACCGGCGCCAGCGCCCAGCATGCTCACCGACTTCTTCTTCCAGCTCAAACAGGGCGGCGTGCCGGTCTCGCTCAAGGAGTTCCTCACGCTGCACGAGGCGCTGCAGGAGAAGGTGGCGTGGGGCAGCCTGGACGATTTCTACTTTCTGGCGCGCGTGTGCCTGGTCAAGGACGAGAGCCACTACGATCGCTTCGATCGTGTGTTCGCGGAATATTTCCGTGGCATCGTGCAGCTGCCCGATGACCTGCTGGCGGTGATTCCGCAGGAGTGGCTGCTCGCGCATGCGCAGCTGGTGCTGTCCGAGGAGGACAAGAAGCTGATCGAGTCGCTCGGCGGCTGGGACAAGCTGATGGAGACGCTGCGCCAGCGGCTGGCCGAGCAGAAGGAACGGCACGAGGGCGGCTCCAAGTGGATCGGCACGCGCGGCACCTCGCCCTTCGGCGCCTATGGCTACAACCCGGAGGGCGTGCGCATTGGACAGGAAGGGTCGCGCAACCGGCGCGCGGTCAAGGTATGGGATCGGCGCGAGTATCGCAATCTGGACGACTCGGTCGAGCTGGGCACGCGCAACATCAAGGTGGCGCTGCGCCGGCTGCGGCGCTTCGCCCGCGACGGCGCGGACGAGGAACTCGACCTGGACGGCACCATCTCGGCCACGGCGAAGAACGCCGGCTGGCTGGATCTGCTGATGCGCCCGGAGCGGCACAACAAGGTGAAGGTGCTGCTGTTCCTCGACATCGGCGGCTCGATGGACGACCACATCCGCATCTGCGAGGAGATGTTCTCGGCGGCCAAGACGGAATTCAAGCACCTCGAGTACTTCTACTTCCACAACTGCGTCTACGACCACGTCTGGCGCGACAACGCGCGGCGGCGTTCCGAGCGAATCTCGACGCTCGAGCTCATCCGCACCTACGGGCCCGACTGGCGCGTGGTGATCGTGGGGGACGCCGCGATGAGCCCCTACGAGCTCCTCGAGGTCGGCGGCAGCGTCGAGTACAACAACGACGAGCCCGGCCTCGCGTGGCTCACGCGGCTGTTCGAGCACTTCAAGCACCGGATCTGGTTCAACCCCGAGCCGCCGCGCGCCTGGGAATACACGCGCTCGACGCAGATCGTGCTGCGCGCGCTGGGGCCGAAGATGTTCCCGCTGACGCTCGCAGGCGTCGCGGAGGGGATCGACGCTCTGCGCAAGTAGCGCGCTCCCGCGCGCCTTTCGGCGCGCCCACCCGGGAACGAGGGTCCGACCCTCATTGCGCCGCCGGCATCAGTGCGGATGCCGGTGGTGCAGGTCCGGATAGTGCGGATGCGAGTGCACGAGCGGCTCGTGCGCGTGCGGATGCGAGTGCGGCTCGCGGCCATCCCAGGCGAACGCGTGCGCGTGCCGGTGGTGCTCGTCGTGAACGTGCGGATGCTCGTGCTCGAGGCGATCGTGCGCGTGCCGGTGCGAGTGCCGCTCGGTCACGTGCAGCCACACGCCGGCCGCCATCAGCGCTCCCGCGACGCCGAGCTGCCAGGTGACGGGCTCGGAAAGCACCGCCACCGCGAGCATCGCGCCGAAGAACGGCGCGACCGAATAATAGGCGCCGGTGCGCGCGGTGCCGAGGTCGCGGAGCGCCAGCACGAACAGCGCGAGGCTCACGCCGTAGCCCAGGAATCCGACCGCCGCGGCGGCGACCGTCAC
>JAHCKU010000192.1 GCA_026125625.1 Burkholderiales bacterium
TTCGCTCCTTGCCGCCCGGGCAAAGCGAGGTGATGATCTTGTTGTCGCCCAGGCCTGCCGAGAATGCGCCCAATGGAATGGTGAGATCGCTCGAGTAGACGCCCAGGCTCGACAGCGTGCCGCCCGGTCGCAGTACCCGCAGCGCTGCTTCGAAGGTGGCTTGCGTGCCGAGCGCCTCGATGGCGACGTCGACGCCACGCCCCTCGGTCACCCGCATGATCTCTTCCACCGGATCGCCGCGCGAAGCGTCGATGACGACATCGGCGCCCAGTCGGCGCGCGACTTCGAGCCGTGCCGGCAGTCTGTCGACGCCGATGATGGTGGTGGCACCACTAAGCTTGGCGCCGGCGGTCGCGCATAGCCCGATCGGACCTTGCGCGAAGACGGCCACGACGTCGCCGATGCGGATCGTGCCGCTTTCCGCACCGGCGAAGCCGGTGGACATGATATCGGGGCACATCAGCACCTGTTCGTCGGTCAACGAATCGGGTACGGGTGCGAGGTTCACCATGGCATCGGGCACCAGCACGTACTCGGCCTGGCAGCCGTCGATGGTGTTGCCGAAACGCCAGCCGCCCATAGGCTTCCAGCCGTGCGATGTGCCGGCGCCATCCTGTGCGGAATCCCCGCACTGGCAGGCGTTGGAATGACCGCTCGGCGTGATCGCGCCGGCGATCACGCGTTGTCCTTCGCGATAGCCTTTGACCTGTGTACCCAGCTTCTCGATCACGCCGACCGGCTCATGGCCTACCGTGAGGCCTCGCGCAACGGGGTACTCGCCCTTGAGGATGTGGATGTCCGTTCCGCAGATGGTCGTGGTCGTGATGCGGACCAGTGCATCCAGCGGCCCGACGTCGGGAATGGGTTTCTCGTCGAGCACGATCTTTCCGGGCTCGACGAAGATCGCGGCTTTCATCTTCGGCATGGTTCGAACCTCACGTTGTATCTTTTGCACGATCTCGCGCGCACACGGTGATCAATATAGACAGCGCGGCGAAGCGCGGGTTGACCCAGATCAAGTGCACCATGACTCGTTTCGAGCACAAGACAACTGGGCCACGCGTTCCCGAGAAGGTTTTGTTTCAGTTCAATCCAGAATAGTTCACGCGCAACCATTCCATCGCGTCACGATCCTTTCACGCTGCATCGCTACCTTATGTGCTGGCCGCGCGTGCGTGCGGGCTGGCCATTCACTTAGGAGGATGTGGAGATGCGAAACGCAGTTGGAGCCATGTTGTTGTCCGTGCTCGTCGCGGCATCGGCCGCGCTATCGCCGCTGGCATATGCCGAGCGCGATACGCGCTTCTGGAACGGCAGATACGAGTCACACTATGATGGGAAAGGCTACTACGATCACAGCGGGCGCAGGAAGCACGACTACGATGTGCAACTGGGGCCGCGCCCTTTCTATCTGGTGGATGGCATGGACGAGGGGCCGTTGAAACAACGGCTCATGCGGTGCGAAGACGGTCCGTTCTACCGCACCGATTTCTCTATCGGTCATCGCGGCGCAGCCTTGCAGTTTCCCGAGCACACCAGGGAATCCTACGAAGCCGCTGCCCGCATGGGTGCCGGCATCGTGGAATGCGATGTCACGTTTACCAGCGACGGCGAGCTGGTCTGCCGGCACGACGAGTGTGACCTGCACACCACCACCAACATCGTCGCCACGGAGCTGAATGCCAAATGCAGCGTGCCGTGGAACGGTCCAGGTTCTTCGCCGAGGTGCTGCGCGAGCGATCTCACCTTGTCGGAATTCAGATCCCTGCTCGGGAAGATGGATGCGAGCAACCCGGGCGCCACGACCACAGAAGGTTTTCTGGGCGGCACCGCCAGTTGGCGCACCGATCTCTATACCGGGCGCGGAACGCTGATGACCTTGCAGGAAAGCATTGCGCTGAACTGCAAGCTGGGCGTCAAGCACACGCCGGAGCTCAAGTCGGGTAATCCCGAGCGCGTCAACGCCGTGTTCGGCAGCCAGGCCGGATACGCCCAGAAGATGATCGACGCCTACAAGGAAGCGGGTGTCCATCCCAGGGACGTGTGGCCGCAGTCGTTCAACAAGGACGACGTGCTCTACTGGATCCAGAACGAACCGCGATTCGGCAGGCAGGCCGTGTATCTGGACGACGTCGATCCCACCAGCAACCCTCCGGTTCCGCCGCTGACCATGGAGGAACTGCAGCAGCTCAAGGCGCAAGGCGTGAAGATCATCGCACCGCCCATCCCGGCCTTGCTGTCGGTCACCGCGGGGGGTGAAATCATACCTTCCGACTACGCGAGGATGATCAAAGGGCTGGGCTTCGACATCATCACCTGGAGTTTCGAGCGTGCCGATCTGCGGCGCGGCGCGCAATTCGCAGGCTTCTACTACTACTTCGACCCCCAGGGCAGCGCGCTGAAGAAGGACAGCGACATGTACAAGGCGTTGGACGTCCTCGCCCGACAGGTGAAGATTATCGGCATCTTCTCCGACTGGCCTGCGACGGTCACCTACTACGCGAACTGCATGGGATTGAAATAGTCACTGCTGCCGATCCGGTCGCTCGCATTCGGCCGGATCGGTTCATCCCAATGAGCAGACGGTCGCGTATATCTCTCGTCTCCCTTCATGCATTGCCTGGTGCCGGCAGGGTGGATTGCCCGTCGCTGCGCGCCACGCGCGCATGCGTGCGCTGGCGGACGAGGTCGATGTGCTGGCGGAACATGTACAGGCCGTCGGAGTAGGCGAGCGGTGTGTCCAGATGGTTGACCGCCTCCTCGATATCGTCGAGCCGCGCAAGGATGCGGTGCAGTTCCTCCTGCGTTCTGCGCTGTTCGAGCTCCAGCTCGATCTCCTTGAGCTTGCCGTACCAGCGGTAGATGCGCGAGCGCACGCGCCATCGGTACAGGGCGGGCAGCAGACGAGAGGCGGGAATCAGGACTGCAATCGCCGGCAGAAGCATCACCAGCAGGCGATCGAGGAAGTTCGCGGCCCAGTACGGGAGATATCGTTGCAGGAAAGGCGGGCCCGATTCGTAGAAGCGTACCGCTTCCGGGCTGAGCGACACCTCGGTGTAGGCAGGTGAGGGGAACTCACGCGGGCGCCGGAACAGTGCAGGCGTTCCGTGAATCTGAGTGGCGGCACGCAGCAGCAGGTAGGTGAGGGCCGGATGCAGGTCACCGTCCACGAGCAGGCTCGCCGGGGTTCCGATCAGAGTAATGGCGCGATCGGGGATGTTGCGCTCCAGGTCGAACATACCCTGCGGCACCGTGAGTGCTGAAAGATAGGGATGCTCGCGGATGTAGGCGTCGGCCTGCTCGAAGTGCATCAGCTGGACGCCGGGTGTGCGGGTCAGCGTGTGAATCAGCGGCGCTTCGGCCTCCATCATCAGGAAGACGGCATCGATGTTGCCGGAAATCAGCAGATCGACCGCAGCCTGTCCGCCCGAGCGCAGAATCCTGGTGGAAGGCTGCGTGACGCCGCTGTGCTGCAGCAGGAGGCTGGCAAGCGTAGCCGTGCCGCTGTTCATCGGGCCGATTGCGATCGTCTTGCCCTTCAGGGCGCTCAGGCGGGTGATTCGCTCCCGCCCCCGAGTGAACACCCAGAGCGGTTCGTAATACAGGCTCCCGAGCGAGAATACCTCCTGCAGGTTCTGGTCCCTGGCAATGCCACCCTGCACGAAGGTGACATGCACATCGCTTTCCGGATCGATCAACCGGCGAAAGTTCTCCACTGCCCCGGAGGAGGGGATCAAGCGCACGGTCACGCCGTCCCGAGCCAGGATGTCGCGGTATCGCACGCCCACGGCGTGATAGGTGCCGTCCGCCGTACCGGTGGACATGGTGATTTCGCTGGGCGGCGCCGGACGCATCGCGATCAGCGCGAACGCGAACGAACCGACCACGATGGTTGCCGTGGGAGCGCCGATGAACAGCAGGTCGCGGTTGATGCGCATTCTGTCGGAGTGAGCCGGGGCCCGTGCTGACCGCATAGTAGCGCGGGCCTGCACGGACCTGCAGCCCGCTAATCTCTTGGGCCCTTCCTCGATCGGTGCGGCATCTGGATCTGCAGAATGAACCGTGTAGTGGAGCGCCTGATATCGGATTTCATCGTGGTACGATGCTTTTCCAGAAAGCTCCTGTCACCAGTCCCATCACGAGGAGGCATTGTGCGTCGAAGACTCTCTCTGCTTGTATCAGCATTGCTCTTCATCTTGCTGCCGATGGCCCCGAGCCACGCGGACATCGACCGTACCGCCGTCGACTTCCAGACTCCGGACGACATCAAGTGGGTGCGCAATGCCGAGGGCACCAACGAGCACGCCGTGCTCTTCGGTGATCCGACCAAGCCGGGGCCGTACGTGATACGCCTGAGGTGGCTGCCGGGCAACATGAGCCGGCCACACTATCATCCCAACGACCGATTCTTCGTCGTCATTTCCGGTACCTGGTGGCTCGGCACGGGTGAGAAGTTCGATCCCGACAGTACGGTGCCGGTGCCGGCGGGCACCTACGTCATTCACCGCGCGGGCCGGGTCCACTACGACGGCGCGAAGGACGAAGAGACCGTGATCCAGGTGTGGGGCATGGGGCCGGCGACAACGACCATGGCGGAGAAACCCTAGACAAGTATCGCGGTGCTGGAACTGCGCATTCGATCCGGAAATGCACCAGTCGGTGTATCGGACGTAGGCACCAGGTCTGTCGTGGATCGATCGAGCGCTTTTCTGCTCCAATTCCTGGGTTTTCCTGTCCGGCTCCGATGAAGCGGGCTTGCATCCACGTGCAGCATGCCTTCATCCCAGGTTGACCCTGATCAAGTCGAAGGCGCAGCTGCACGTTAAAGTGCTCATGCCGCGTCGTTCTCGGGCGTGATCATTGTGTGCCGGCACCAACGCAGGTCGAGTCGGCACGTTGCGCCCGAGGCAGCGGTGCCCCGCAGTCGGAACCATGTCGAGCCCCTCTGATCTTCAGTTCGTATCCGCGATCGGAACGCCAGTCACGCTACAGATGCTGACCGGTGGACGGCATCGTTTCACCGCCACCATCTTCGGCGTGCTGGATCAGGCAAGCGTGCTGGTGCATCTTGCAGCGGCCACGCTGGCGCGCGTGCAGCTGCGCGAAGAAGACGGGCTGGTTGCCCGCTGCCTGATCGGGCGGCAGGTCTACGGCTTCAAGTCCTCCGTGCTGCGCATCTGTTTTCAGCCCTACCCTTATCTGCATCTTGCCTATCCCCACGACGTCGAGTGCGTGGAGTTGCGCAAGAGCGAACGCGTCGTCGTGTCCCTTCCGGTACAGGTCATCGCAAAGCAGGGATCCTACAACGCGCATCTGATCGACCTGAGCGCCTCGGGTGCTCAAGTTACCTGTGATCAGGTGCTGGGCGAGGTGGGAGACGAATTGAAGCTCGCCTTTACGCTGACCTTTGCCGGCGTGTCGCGGGAGCTCATGTGTGCCGGCCTCGTACGCAATATCAGCAAGGGACTATCGGTGGACTCGGCACAGCATACTCATGGCGTCGAGTTTCTTTCCCTCTCGCAGGAGGACATTCAGTTCCTGCTTGGCTATCTGTACGAGACGCTGGCGCATGGTCGGCGTGCGCCGAGCGTCTAGCAGGCCGTTGCAAAGATCCTGGGTGGGTCTGAGTTCCACCGTCTAAGCGGATGGCTGTGGTGATGTGCCCTGCGTCAGGAGCTCGCGCAGGCGTGTAGAAGTAAGCGGCCTGGACAGCAGATAGCCCTGCACCTGTTCACATCCGGCTTTGTGCAGGAAATCGAGCTGCGCGGCCGTTTCCACGCCTTCGGCGATGACCTCCAGCTGCAGAGCATGCGCCAGCGCGATGATCGAGCGCACGATGGCGGTATCGTCGGAGTCGGTGCCGATGTCCTTCACGAAAGAGCGATCGATCTTCAGCCGGTGAACGGGAAAGCGCTTCAGATAGGCCAGGCTCGAATATCCCGTGCCGAAATCGTCAACCGAAAGCTTCACGCCCATGGCCTGCAGCTCGCGCAGCGTGTCGAAGACTTCCTCCACGTTGTGCATGACCATGCTTTCGGTGATCTCGAACTCGAGAAGGCGCGGATCGAGGCCGGTGTCGGCCAGTATCGCCGCGACCGAACGTACCAGGTCCTTCTGGCGGAACTGGCGCGCGGAGAGGTTGACGGCAACGATCATTTCACCGAGTCCGTCACGGCGTACATCTTCGGCAAACGCGCAGGCGGTACGCAGCACCCACGTTCCGATCGGAACGATCAGTCCGGTCTCTTCGGCACGCGGAATGAAGTTGTCGGGCG
>JAHCKU010000193.1 GCA_026125625.1 Burkholderiales bacterium
AGGTGAACTTTCCGGTCTTCGCATACAACGCGCGGATATCGACCACCTCCGGACCCACCGTCCCTTCCAGGACCGGTAGCTCCAAAGCCGGGGTACCGTCATTGAAATTGATCGTCGCCGTGCGCTGCCCTGTCATCGATCTCTCCGCCTGTAAATCCCAAACCTTCCAAGGTTATAGAAGTTTACGACGTTTAAGCAGGGATTGTGCATCGCACATCAAATCCCCCGGAGCAGGGCCACGATCCGCGCCGCCTCGGCCCCCTCCTCGCCCGCCGGAGGCTCCAGACGCCCCGTGACGATATCCCACAGATCATTGTCGGAACACTGCAGCAGACGCTCGAACGCATGCCGTTCCGCCTCCGACAATTCCCCCAGACGCTGCTCCAGAAAACGCGCCAATACCAGATCCAGCTCCAGCAGGCCGCGCCGGCAATGCCAGCGAATGCGATCGAGATCCCTCATGGCCTCACGCTGAAGTTTTTCAACAGCCTGCTAGACGGTGCGCCGGACCATCAGATCCTTGATATTCCCGATCGCCTTGGTCGGATTGAGGCCTTTAGGGCAGACGTCCACGCAGTTCATGATCGAGTGACAGCGGAACAGCCGATACGGATCCTCCAGATTGTCCAGGCGCGCGTTGGTAGCCAGATCACGCGAATCGGCCAGGAAGCGGTAGGCCTGAAGCAGCCCGGCCGGCCCGACGAATTTGTCCGGATTCCACCAGAAGGATGGACAGGCGGTGCTGCAGCACGCACACAGGATGCATTCGTACAGACCGTCCAGCTCCTCGCGCTCCTGCGGCGTCTGCAGGCGCTCCTTTTCCGGCGGTGGCTCGTCGTTGATCAGGTACGGGCGCACCGAGTGATACTGCTTGAAGAACTGCGACATGTCGACCACCAGGTCGCGGATCACCGGCAGCCCCGGCAGCGGCCGGATCTCCACCGGTTCCTTCAGATCGCTCAGGCGGGTGATGCAGGCCAGCCCGTTCTTGCCGTTGATGTTCATCGCATCCGAACCGCATACGCCCTCTCGGCAGGAGCGACGCAGCGTGAGCGAGTCATCCAGGGACTTGATGCGCACCAGAGCATCCAGGAGCATCCTGTCGCTCGGGTCGAGATCGACGCGATAGTCCTGCATACGCGGCTGCGCGTCTTTCTCGGGATCGTAGCGGTAGATTCGGAAGTGCATATCCTCTCCTTGAGGGGACTGGAGGCCAGCCTCTAATAAGTTCTCACCTTCGGTTCGAAGGTTGCTGCCGTCAGCGGCTTCAAATGCACCGGCTTGTATTCCAGTCGGTCACCGTCCTTGAACCACAGCGTGTGCTTGAGCCAGTTCACATCGTCCCGCTTGGGAAAATCCTCGCGGTCGTGTGCGCCGCGGCTTTCCTCGCGCGCCTCGGCTGAATCCATGGTCGCCCGCGCCACCTCGATCAGATTGTCCAGTTCGAGTGCTTCCACCCTGGCGGTGTTGAAGACCTTGCTGTGGTCCTTGATCTCGGTGCGCGCGGCGCGTTCCGAGATCTCGCGAATGCGGGTCACGCCGGTGGCCAGCAGATCGGGAAAACGAAACACGCCGCAGTGTGCCTGCATGGTGCGCCGCATGTCCGCCGCGACCTGGTAAACGTTCTCACCGTCGCGCTGATTTTCCAGACGGTCGAGGCGTGCGCGCGTGTACTCGGCAGCATCGGCCGGCAGCTCCCGGTGGCCCGGGTTCTCGCGCAGGAACTGCACCATGTGCTCCCCGCTGGCCCTGCCGAAGACCAGCAGGTCGGTGAGGGAGTTGGTCCCCAGGCGGTTGGCGCCGTGCACCGAGGCACAGGCGCACTCGCCGGCGGCATAGAAGCCGGGCACGACAGCCTCCAGATCGCCCGCGCGCGGGGCCACCACCTCACCGTGATAGTTGGTGGGAATGCCGCCCATCTGGTAGTGCACGGTGGGAACCACCGGAATCGGTTCCTTGACCGGATCGACATTGGCGAACTTCTTGGCGATCTCGCGAATTCCGGGCAGACGTTTCTCCACCACTTCGACGCCGAGATGGTCGAGCTTGAGCAGCACGTGGTCCGCCTCCGGCCCGCATCCCCTGCCTTCCTTGATTTCGGTGGCCATGGCGCGCGACACCACGTCGCGGCTGGCCAGATCCTTCATGGTCGGCGCATAGCGCTCCATGAAGCGCTCGCCGTTCTTGTTCAGGAGATAACCACCCTCCCCGCGCACGCCCTCGGTAATCA
This sequence comes from Burkholderiales bacterium, assembly GCA_026125625.1. Classification (GTDB taxonomy): domain Bacteria; phylum Pseudomonadota; class Gammaproteobacteria; order Burkholderiales; family SHXO01; genus SHXO01. Next base: position 2,231 of record JAHCKU010000193.1, read on the forward strand.
ACACGCCTGCTCCGGCGACGCCGGTCGGATGGAATTGCCAGAACTCCATGTCCTCGAGCGGGATGCCGGCGCGCGCCGCCATTCCCAACCCGTCTCCGGTGTTGATGAAGGCGTTGGTGCTGGCCGCAAAGATGCGGCCCGCCCCGCCGGTGGCAAACAACGTCGCACGCGCGTGCAGGAGATAGACTTCGCCGGTTTCCATCTCCAGCGCAGTCACGCCCAGCACCTGTCCATCGGCAGCGCGCACCAGATCCAGCGCCATCCACTCCACGAAGAAGTGAGTATTGGCGCGCACGTTGCGCTGATACAGCGTGTGCAGCATGGCGTGCCCGGTGCGATCGGCCGCACAGCAGCTGCGCTGGACCGGACGCTCGCCGAAATTCTGCGAGTGCCCGCCGAAGGGCCGCTGGTAGACCGTGCCGTTGTCGTTGCGATCGAAGGGCATGCCGAAGTGCTCGAGCTCGATCACCGCCTGCGGTGCCATCCGGCACAGGAACTCGATGGCATCCTGGTCACCCAGATAGTCCGAGCCCTTGATGGTGTCGTACATGTGCCACAACCAGCTGTCCTCGCCCATGTTGCCCAGCGCCGCGCCAATGCCGCCCTGGGCGGCCACGGTATGCGAGCGGGTCGGAAAGACCTTGGACAGCACCGCCACCCTGAAGCCAGCTTCGGCCAGCTGCAGCGCTGCGCGCATGCCTGCACCGCCGGCACCGACGATCACCGCATCGAATTTTCGTATCGCGATTGCCATCACACGCTCCACAGGATTTGCAGTGCCCAGCCGGCGTAGGCGATCAGGGCCAGGCCGACAATGGCCTCCAGAGCCAGGCGCAACCCCGTCGGCTTGACGTAGTCCATCAGGATGTCGCGCATGCCGACCCAGGCGTGCGCAAAAATGCTGGCCAGGAACAGAAAGGTCGCGAGCTTCATGCCCTGATTGGCGAACAGCGACTTCCAGGCCAGATAGTGCTTGGGCGGCGCGATCACCAGGATCAGTAGCAGCAGCAGCGTATAGAGGGCCATGACCACCGCCGTGATGCGCTGGACCAGCCAGCCGCGCAGGCCGTAATGGGCACCGACGATGACGCGCTTCACCATAGGAATACTCCCAGTATCAAGGTGAGCAGCAGGCTGCCCGCGAGCACGATGCGGCTGCTCCGGCGTGCCGCCTGCAGCTCCACTCCGCAGTGAACGTCCAGCAGAAGGAAACGAATGCCGGCAAGCAAGTGATGCAGATAGGCCCACAGCAGGCCGAGCAGAATCAGCTTCACCAGCGGCTGCTCGATCACGCCGCGGTAGCGCACGTAGCTGTCCGGAGAGGCGAGGCTGGCGTGCAGCAGATACAGCAGGAAGGGCAGAAACAGAAACAGGCCGAAGCCGCTGATGCGGTGCAGGATCGACACCAGCGCCGGCAGCGGCAGGCGGATCTTGCTCACATCGAGGTATTTGGGCCTGGTTTTGATCATGGATGACTGCATGGATGGATCCTCCTCCCCGATGATGACATCAGCCGGTAATGGCATTGCGGTAGTGGTGCTCCTGGCTGTCGCAGTAGCAGCGCCTGAGCTCGGACGGTTCCTGGCCGTAGGTGAAAGCCACGCGCTCGATCAACAGCATCGGCGTGCCGGGCACGCAGTGCAGGATCGCAGCCACTTCGCGCGGAGCAAGCACGGCCTTGACCCGCTCCTCTGCCTGCAGCATGCGCACGCCGAAGCGCGCCTCGTACATGCTGTAGAGCATGCATTCGTGCTGCTCCACCACGGTGGCGCTCAGCCCCTTGAAGCGGGCTGCGGGCAGCCGGATCTCTTCGTAGCACGCGGCTCGATCATTGATCATCAGCAGGCGCTTGAGCAGGAAGGTAGTGGCGGTAGAGCTCAAGCCGAGCAGGCGCGCAGCAGCGGGATCGCGCCCGCGCTCCAGGCCCAGCAGCCGCGCGGTCAGCTCGCGCATCGGCTCCGCATCGGGGTTGATGCGCAGGAACGGAAACTGGCTGCGCTCGCCCGCGTAGGTGGCGACGAAGGTACCCTTGCCCTGCTGGCGCACCAGCACGCGCTCTTCGGCCAGCTCACCAACCGCCTTGCGCACCGTGCCCTGGCTCACGCTGTAGCGGCTGGCCAGCTCGATCTCGCTGGGAATGGGCTCCCCCGGCCGCCATTCCCCGCTGACCAGGCTCTGTGTGATGAGCGCCTTGATCTGCCGGTATAGCGGCTGGAAGGCCGGTGATTCGCCCCGGGGCTGGGCGCGATAAAGTGCGGCGGATTTCATGAGGCGGTATCTGTTTAGCACAAATCCGCCGACGCGTCCAGTTAAGATATCTTATATAAGACATAAGAGTGGTTTGACAGCGCCTCGGAGGCATGGCTATGATTCGGCGTTCACTCGGTGCCCGCGCCATGGATGGGCGCACTTCGCGGCCGGCCCGCGGGCGCTCGCAGCCGTTTCCGTCATTCGTCGAACTGCGGAGCACATACGATGAAAGCACCCGTCCGCGTAGCGGTCACCGGCGCCGCCGGCCAGATCGGCTACAGCCTCCTGTTCAGAATCGCCGCCGGCGAGATGCTGGGCGCCGACCAGCCGGTGATCCTGCAACTGCTGGAGATCCCGCACGAGAAGGCGCAGAAGGCGCTGCAGGGCGTGATGATGGAACTGGACGATTGCGCCTTTCCGCTGCTGGCCGGCATGAGCGCCACGGACGACGCCAAGGTCGCCTTCCGCGACGCCGATATCGCACTGCTGGTAGGCGCCCGGCCGCGCGGGCCCGGCATGGAGCGCAAGGATCTGCTCATGGAGAACGCCAAGATCTTCGTCGAGCAGGGTCGTGCCCTGGATTCAGCCGCCAAGCGCGAGGTGAAGGTGCTGGTGGTAGGCAATCCCGCCAACACCAATGCCTACATCGCCATGAAGATGGCACCGGGACTGAATCCGCGCAATTTCACCGCCATGATGCGTCTGGACCACAACCGCGCGATCTCCCAGGTCGCGGCCAGGATCGAGCGCCCGGTAGGCAGCATTCGCAAAGTCACCGTCTGGGGCAATCACTCCGCCACCCAGTATCCGGATCTGTTCCAGGCGGAATCCGACGGCAGGAAGCTGTGGCCGCTGATCAACGACCAGGCGTGGCTGGAAAACACCTTCATCCCCACTGTGCAGAAGCGCGGAGCGGCCATCATCGACGCCCGCGGCGCCTCGTCCGCGGCCAGCGCCGCCAACGCCGCGATCGATCATGTGCGTGACTGGGTCAAGGGCTCGCACAGCGGCGACTGGGTCAGCATGGGCGTGCCTGCAGACGGCAGCTACGGCATTCCCGAGGGGGTGATCTACGGCTATCCGGTCACCTGCACCAACGGCAGCTACGAGATCGTCAAAGGCATCGACGTGAGCGCGTTCAGCCGGGCACGCATGGATGCCACCCACAAGGAGCTTCTGGAGGAGCGCGACGCCGTGAGCAGCCTGCTCGGGTAAGTGCTGCGTCCGCAACGAGGCGATCGAAAGCGAGGAACGACATGTCGGCAGGAGCCAGATTCAGGGCCGCAGTGCAGACGGAGAAGCCGCTGCAGGTCATCGGCGCCATCAACGCTTACCATGCGCGCCTGGCGCAGCGCACCGGCTACAAGGCAATCTACCTGTCCGGCGGCGGCGTGGCCGCCGGCTCGCTGGGGCTGCCCGATCTGGGCATCAGCACGCTCGATGATGTGCTGGTGGACGTGCGCCGCATCACCGACGTGTGCGACCTGCCGCTGCTGGTGGACGTGGATACCGGCTTCGGCGGCGCGTTCAACATCGCGCGCACGGTCAAGTCGCTGATCAAGTTCGGTGCCGGCGCCATGCACATCGAGGATCAGGTGCAGGCCAAGCGCTGCGGGCATCGGCCGGGCAAGGAGATCGTATCGCGCGAGGAGATGGTCGATCGCATCAAGGCCGCGGTGGATGCGCGTACCGACCGCGACTTCGTCATCATGGCCCGTACCGACGCCCTCGCGGTCGAAGGTCTGCAGGCGGCCATCGACCGCGCCTGCGCCTG
>JAHCKU010000194.1 GCA_026125625.1 Burkholderiales bacterium
TGCAGAAGCGCGTGGAGCTGGCGCGGGCGCTGGCCGCGGAGCCGGTGCTGCTGCTGCTGGACGAGCCCATGGCCGGCATGAACGTCGAGGAGAAACAGGACATGTGCCGCTTCATTCTCGATGTGAACGAGGAGTTCGGAACCACCATCGTGCTGATCGAGCACGACATGGGCGTGGTGATGGACATCTCCGACCGCATCGTGGTGCTGGAATACGGCCGCAAGATCGCCGACGGCCTGCCCGACGAGGTGCGCAACGACAGGAAGGTGATCGACGCCTACCTGGGCGTGTCGCACTGACGCCATGCAGTTCTTCTTCGAGGTCCTCATCGGCGGGTTGCTCTCCGGAGTCATGTACTCCCTGGTGGCGCTCGGCTTCGTGCTGATCTACAAGGCCTCGGGCGTGTTCAACTTCGCCCAGGGAGCGATGGTGTTCATCGCGGCGCTGGCCTACGTCACGCTCGCGGAGCGCTTCGGCCTGCCGTTCTGGGCCGCGTTCGGCCTTGCCCTGGCGGCGATGGTGCTGATCGGCATCCTCACCGAGCGCGTGGTGCTGCGGCCGCTGGTCAACCAGCCGCAGATCTCGCTGTTCATGGCCACCATCGGGCTCGCCTTCTTTCTAGAGGGCCTGGCGCAGCTGGTGCAGTTGTGGGCATTCGAGGATCTGAGTCCGCGCCCGCTCAGGCTGGGCATTCAGGACGCGCCGATCGAGCGCCTGATGAGCGACTTCAACGTGCTGGTGAGCAGCTTCGATCTGTTCGCTGCGGCGGTGGCCGCGGTCCTGGTGGCGGCACTGGCACTGTTCTTCAACAAGACGCGCATCGGCCGCGCGCTGCGCGCGGTGGCGGACGATCACCAGGCGGCACTGTCGGTCGGTATTCCGCTCAAGTACATCTGGGCCATCGTATGGTCGGTGGCCGGTTTCGTGGCTCTGGTCGCCGGCCTGATGTGGGGTGCGCGCAGCGGTGTGCAGTTCGCGCTCACGCTGGTTGCACTCAAGGCGCTTCCGGTGCTGATCCTGGGCGGGTTCGAGTCGATCGCCGGCGCCATCGTCGGCGGGCTGATCATCGGCGCCTCGGAAAAGCTCGCCGAGGTCTATCTCGGCCCTTATGTGGGAGGCGGCATCGAAGGCTGGTTCGCCTATGTGATGGCGCTGCTGTTCCTGCTGGTGCGGCCGGAAGGGCTGTTCGGCGAGAAGCACATCGACCGGGTGTGAGATGACTTTTTTCGTCCGAGGTCACGCGTAAAGTGCTCTACCGCGAAGCCGGCCAGTTCAAGACCACTTACGCCGCCGATCAGCAGCTGTTCCCGATCCGCCAGGATCGCGTCGCAGTGCTGGCGCTGCTCGCCGTGGCGTACGTGGCGGTGCCGCTGCTGGCCGCCGACTACTGGTTCAATGCCATCCTCATTCCGTTCCTGGTGTTCGCGCTCGCGGCGATCGGCCTGAACATCCTCACCGGCTATGCCGGCCAGCTCTCGCTCGGCTCGGCAGCGTTCATGGCGGTAGGCGCGGTGGCCGCCTACAACCTGGAGCTGCGCGTGCCCGGGCTGCCGCTGCTGGTGAGCTTCGCGCTCGCCGGCGTCTGCGCCGCGTTCGTGGGCGTGCTGTTCGGTTTGCCCAGCCTGCGCATCAAGGGCTTCTATCTGGCGGTCGCCACCCTGGCCGCGCAGTTCTTCATTCCCTGGCTGCTGGTCAAGGTCGGCTGGTTCTCCAACTACAGCGCTTCGGGGGTGATCACTGCGCAGCCGATGGCAATCCTCGGCTACGTGTTCGACCAGCCGGTCGAACGCTATCTGCTGGTGCTGACCATCGTCGCGCTGCTCGCACTGGCGGCGAAGAACATGGTGCGCAGCGCCGTCGGTCGATCATGGATGGCGGTGCGCGACATGGACGTGGCCGCGCAGGTCATCGGCATCCCGATCGTGCGCACCAAGCTCACTGCTTTTGCCGTCAGCTCGTTCTACTGCGGGGTGGCCGGGGCGCTGTACGCCTATGCCTACGTCGGCACCGTCCAGCCCGAAGACCTGAACCTGGACCTGTCCTTCCGCATCCTGTTCATGGTCATCATCGGCGGCATCGGCAGCATCCTCGGCTCGTTCCTCGGTGCCGCCTTCATCACCCTGCTGCCGATCCTGCTCGAAGTCGGCCTGCATGCCGCTGCCGGGCAATTCGGCCTGAACCTCATGCCCGGGACCACCTCGATGGTGCAGCTCCTGGTGTTCGGAGGGCTTATCATCTTCTTCCTGATCGTCGAGCCGTACGGGCTCGCGCGGCTGTGGCAGGTGACGAAGGAGAAGTTGAGGTTGTGGCCGTTCCCGCACTAATAGCCTGCAGCCAGAGAAGTCGTTCCGGAGGAGACAAGGTGAACACATCCAAGCATGCAATCATCGGTCTGCTGCTGGCCGCCATCGCGCTGTTCGCGCCCACCGCGCAGGCGCAGCAGGCCGGCACGCAGTTCATCGGCATCACCGGTTACCGGGTCGGGCCGTACGGCGCCAACGGCGCGGCCTTCTTCAGCGGCTTCATCGATTACCTGCATCTGGTCAACGAGCGCGACGGCGGTATCAACGGCATCAGGCTGTCGTGGGAGGAGTGCGAGACCGAGTACAACAACACCAAGGGCGTGGAATGCTACGAGCGCCTGAAGACGAGAGCCGCCGCAGGCCCCACCGCCATCCATCCGATGTCCACCGGCATCACCTACGCCCTGATCGACCGGGCGCCGGCGGACAAGATCCCGCTGATCACGCTCGGCTACGGCCGCACCGATTCGGTCGACGGCCGCGTGTTTCCATGGCTGTTCCCGCTGCTGTCGAATTACTGGGACGCCGCCACCGGCATCGTCAAGTTCATTGCCATGCGCGAGGGCGGCGAGGCCAAGCTGGCGAAGAAGAAGATCGTGCTGCTCTATCACGACTCGGCCTACGGCAAAGAGCCGCATCCGGTACTGGAGGCGGAGTCGAAGAAGCTCGGCTTCGAGCTGCGCATGATCCCGGTGCCGCATCCCGGCAACGAGCAGCAGTCGCAGTGGCTGCAGATCCGCCAGTACCGCCCGGACTGGGTGATCGTGTGGGGCTGGGGCGTGATGACCGCCACCTCCCTGAGCACTGCGCAGAAGATGGGTTTTCCGCGCGACAGGATGGTGGGCAACTGGTGGGCAGGTTCCGAGATCGACACCGAGGCCGCGGGCGATGCCGCCGCCGGCTATTACGCCGCCAGCCTGAACCTGGCCGGGCGCGATTTCCCGGTGGTGCGCGAGATACAGAAGCACGTGCTGGACAAGGGCAAGAGCCAGACGCCAGCGAAGACGGTCGGCAGCGTGCTGTGGAACCGCGGCATGGCCGCGGCCATGATGACGGTCGAGGCGGTACGCACCGGGCAGGGCAAGTTCGGCAAGAAGCCGCTCACCGGCGAGCAGGTGCGCTGGGGCATCGAGAACCTGAACGTGGATGCGGCACGCCTGAATCAGCTCGGCTTCGGTGCGATGGTGCCGCCGATCAAGGTGTCCTGCGCCGATCACGGCGGCAGTGGCCTGGTGCGCTTTCAGCAGTGGGACGGCAAGCAGTGGAAAGCGGTGTCCGACTGGATGAGCGGCGATCGAGCGCTGGTGCGCAAGATGGTGGAAGACTCCGCGGCGAAGTATGCGGCGGAGAAGGGCATCAAGCCGGCGTGCCTGTCCAGCTGAGGCGAACGCGAGGGCCGGTGTGCAATGAAGACAAAGGACCGCGCCGAACCACGCGTCGCGCATCGAGATGTCCGCGTCTGGAGCTGAACCGATGCCTGCGCTGCTGACGGTCAACAACATCGAGGTCATCTACGATCACGTCATCCTGGTGCTCAAGGGCGTGTCCTTCGAGGTCGGGGAGGGGCGGATCGTGGCGCTGCTCGGCGCCAATGGCGCAGGCAAGACCACGACGCTCAAGGCCATCTCCAATCTGCTCGCCTCCGAGCGCGGCGAGGTGACCAAAGGCTCGATCGAGTATCGGGCAGAGCGGGTGGACGGCCTCACGCCCACGGATCTGGTGCGCCGCGGTCTGATCCAGGTGATGGAAGGCCGCCACTGCTTTCCGCACCTGACGGTGGAGGAAAATCTGCTCACCGGCGCATTCACGCGCCGTGCGTCACGGGCACAGGTACGCAACGAGCTGGAACGGGTGTACGGCTATTTCCCGCGCCTGAAGGAGCGACGCAGGAGCCAGGCCGGCTACACCTCGGGTGGCGAGCAGCAGATGACCGCCGTCGGCCGCGCACTCATGGCGCGCCCGCAGATGATCCTGCTGGACGAGCCATCGATGGGGCTTGCGCCGCAGGTGGTGGAGGAAATCTTCGAGATCGTGCGCGACCTGAACGAGAAGGAAGGCGTGAGCTTCCTCCTCGCCGAGCAGAACACGCTGGTCGCGCTCGAATACGCCAGCTACGGGTACATCCTGGAGAACGGGCGCGTGGTGATGGACGGACCGGCACAGGAGCTATCCGCCAACGAAGACGTCAAGGAGTTCTACCTGGGCCTGTCCGGGTCCGGACGCAAGAGCTATCGCGACGTCAAGCACTACCGCCGGCGCAAGCGCTGGCTGGCCTAGCCGGCCGACGGGCCTGCGTCTGCACGGGTCGAACTTGCGCAGGCCCACGCAGCAGCGGACGGCGGGAGTTCCTTCTAGGGCATCGAGCGGTAACGCAGCGTCACATCCAGATCGAGCTGCTGCATGCGGGACTCCAGCTCGGACAGGTTCTGCGACTTGGCCAGGTAGGCCTCGCGCGACTTGATCACCTGCCTCCAGTAGGCATTCTCCAGCCAGTTCACCAGGCGCTCGATCCGGCCCGCGGCACGCGGGGTTGCTGGAGCACTGCTCGTGCGATGCAACAATCCGGGTTCGCCGGAGGCTGTCGGCTGGCCTTGGGAAGCCGAAGGATGGGTGGGAAGAAGGGCGCCGTAGTTCTGCTGCATCAAGCTCGGGAAGTCCATTGAAATCTCCTGAAAGTCAAAGAAATACCCCATTTCTCGAGGCCAATTTACGGCAGCCTCGGGGAGAAATCCAATCTCATCTATCGATTTGCTTCATCGGCTTTTACGATGGCCGATAAGTAGTTGTTGCATTGCAACATGCAGGCGCTAAAATGGGAATTCAATGGAGCTTTACCAGCTGCGCAGCTTCGTCACCGTCGCTCAGCTCCGGCACCTCACCCGGGCTGCGGAGAAACTGCATCTGAGCCAACCGGCCTTGAGCGGGCACATCAAGGCATTGGAGGACGAGTTCCAGCTGACCCTGTTCGAGCGCTCATCCAGCGGCATGCAGCTCACGCCTTCCGGGCTGCGCCTGCTGGCCGCTGCGGAGCGCACGCTTGCCGCAGCCCAGTCCCTGCGCAACGATGCACGCGCCATCCGCGGGACGGTCACCGGTGTCGTCAGCGTGGGTACGCTTTCCGATCCCGAATTCCTGCGCCTGGGACGATTCGCCGCGGCGACCATGGAGCGCCATCCGCTGCTCCAGATGCAGTTCCACCGCGAGGTGTCGGGTGCTGCGTTCGAGCGCGTACGCGACGGCGACCTCGACGCCAGCTTCTACTATGGCGACCGCTCGGATCCGACCATCGCCGGTGTGCACCTGACAGAGATCGCCTATCGCGTGGTCGCACCCATCGATTGGGCGCCGCGCATCGGGCCGGCAGGCTGGGCAGAGATCGAGCGTGAGCCGTGGATTCTCACCCCATCCATCAGCACCCATTGGGAGCTGGCCAACGGCCTGTTCCGCACCTATGGCGTATCGCCCGCGAAGGTGGTGGAGGCGGACGACGAGAACGTCATCGCCTCGCTGGTCACATCGGGCACCGGCATGGCCCTGATGCGCGAGGACATCGCATTGGAGAAGGCGAACGCCGGGACCATCTGCCTGTGGAACGACGTGCGTGTCACCACCACGCTGCAGTTCATCCATCAGGAGGATCGCGCCGAGGATCCTGCGCTGCACGCACTGGTGGACGTGCTGCGGGATGTGTGGCACCTGCCGGCCTGAGCGCCGTGCAGCAGCAGCAGTCCGCGTTCGCGGTTATCCTTGGCGGATGCGGAAATACTTCGACGATCTTGAGACCCGCGCGCCGGAGGTGCGCGAGCGCGCGCTGTTCCGAGCCCTGCAGGACCAGATCGCCAACGCCAGGAAGAACACCGCCTACTTCGGCCAGCTGCTGACCGCGGTCAAGCCAGGGGAAATACGCGACCGCGCAGCGCTGGCTGCCCTGCCCGTCACC
>JAHCKU010000195.1 GCA_026125625.1 Burkholderiales bacterium
CCGTACTACTCGGTGAAGGAGGCGGTGTTCCCGTTCATCAAGTTCCCGGGCGTGGACACCATTCTCGGACCGGAGATGAAATCGACCGGCGAGGTGATGGGCGTGGGCGAGAGCTTCGCCGAGGCCTTCGTCAAATCCCAGCTGGCCGCCGGCGTGCGCCTGCCTGTGGCGGGCACGGTGTTTCTGAGCGTGCGCAACGCCGACAAGCCGCGCGTGGCCGAGATCGCAGGTGCCCTGATCGAGCTCGGCTTCACGCTGTGCGCCACGCGCGGCACCGCGGCGACGCTGGCCGAACAGGGCATCGTCGTCGCCACCGTGAACAAGGTCATGGAAGGACGCCCGCACATCGTGGACATGATCAAGAACGGCGAAGTAGTGATGATCATCAACACCACGGACGAGCGGCGTGCTTCCATCCAGGACTCGTACTCGATCCGACGTTCCGCTCTGCAGGCGCGAATCACCTACTACACCACTTTGTCCGGTGCGCGTGCTGCCTGCGTAGGCATGCAGTACATGCGCGAGCTGCGCGCATATTCGCTGCAGACACTGCATGGCCGGCTGGCGAAGCAGGGCAGTCCCGGGACTGCCTGAGCGCGCCTCGCGTGGTACCCTAAACTTTCCCTTCTGGCCAGGCTCCGCCGTTCCGGCGGAGTCTTTGCTTATTATTCTTTGAGAGGTTGCAATATGAGGATTCCGTTGACCGCCACGGGGGCCGAGATGTTGCGGGTGGAGTTGCAGCAGCTTAAGAGCGTGGAGCGTCCACGCGTCATCCAGGCAATCCAGGAAGCCCGCTCGCACGGCGATCTGTCGGAGAACGCCGAATATGACGCCGCCAAGGAACGCCAGAGCTTCATCGAGGGCCGCATCGCAGAATTGGAGGGCAAGCTGGCCAACGCGCAGATCATCGAGCCGGCCAATCTCGAGGCAGATGGACGCTGCGTGTTCGGGGCCACAGTGGAGCTGGAGGAATCCGACAGCGGCCAGGTCGTAACCTACCAGATCGTGGGCGAGGACGAGGCCGACATCAAGCGCGGCAAGATTTCCATCACTTCCCCCATAGGTCGAGCATTGATCGGCAAGAGCTCTGGCGACGTCGCCGAAGTGCTGGCCCCTGGCGGAATCCGTTCCTACGAAATTCTCGACGTGCGTTATCTGTGAGGGCTTTCCTGCGCGATTGCCGCGCTATGTGGTCCGGCGTGCCGCGCGCCCTGGCCGCGCCGCCGATGGAGCTTTGGCAGCGCGTCCCGCGCTAGCAGCGCGTTGGCGCTTGCGCTCCGGCGCCGCCGAAGTCCGCTTGCCTGTTTTCGCTGCAGGCGGGGCTGCTTCCGGCAGCTCCGGGTTGGGGCGATAGAGGACCAGGATCTTGCCGATGTGCTGCACTGGAGCTACCCCGAGCGCCTGGCAGATCCGCATCAGATAGTCCTCGCGCACGGCGCGATCCTCGACAGCCCTGATCTTGATCAGCTCATGGCTCTTGAGACTGATGTCGATCTCGCGCAGCACAGCCTGGGTCAGGCCGTGCGCCCCGATGGTCACCACCGGATGCAAAGGATGCGCACGCGCCTTGAGGGATTTGCGCTGGGCAGGGGTCAGTTCGGGGACGAATGAGGGAGCGCTCATGCTTCAATTTTAGGGCAGTGCAGGGGCCGCGGGAAAAGCGCGCAGCGCAACGTCCGGGGTTGCACGTGATATTTGTGTCAGAGCCTCCTTGAAGAATCATGGCCAGAAGCAAGACCAGCAAGGCGTGGATGCAGGAGCATGTGTCCGATCGCTACGTGCGACGAGCCAGGCAGGAGGGCTATCGCTCGCGTGCCGCCTACAAGTTGCGCGAACTGGCGCAGCGCGACCGGCTCATCCTGCCGGGCATGATCGTGGTCGATCTCGGTTCAGCTCCCGGGGGATGGTCGCAGATCGCCGCCGAGCTGGTTGGTCCGAAAGGTCGAGTGGTCGCGGTCGATATCCTGGACATGGCGGCGCTGCCGGGAGTCGAGTTCATCCGCGGGGATTTCCGCCAGGACGAAACCTTGGCGCAGCTGGAGCAGGTGCTGGGCGAGCAGAGGGTAGACCTTGTGTTGAGCGACATGTCGCCCAATATCAGCGGCATCGGGATGGTGGATCAGGCACGAGCCGCCCAGCTTGCCGAGTTGGCTCTGGAGTTCAGTCGCAAGTGGTTGAAACCGGGCGGAAACCTCCTGGTCAAAACGTTTCAGGGCGAGGGCTTCGCCACGGTGCGGGAGCAGCTGCGGCGTTCCTTTCGACGAGTGGTGATACGCAAACCCGATGCTTCCCGTAGCCGAAGTCCGGAACTGTATTTGTTGGGATTGGAAATTCAACAGGTTCCCTGACAGGAGCCGGTCGGCGCCATTACAATGACTGTCGTCGAAAGTCGGGTTTGCGCCCTGCGGGGCGAGGAGCAACTTTGAACAATCTGATCAAGAACGTCGCCATCTGGCTGGTCATCGCCCTGGTGCTGATGACCGTGTTCAATCAATTCAGCGCGCGCCAGGCTCCGCAGAAGGCGGTGGACTATTCCCAGTTCATCGAAGAAGTGAAGCAGGGCCATGTGGCCAAGGTCACCATCGAGGGGCGCGTACTGAAGGGGGTCAAGAGCACCGGCGAGAAATTCACCACCTATTCGCCCTCCGATCCGTGGCTGGTGAGCGACCTGTTGAAGGCCGGGGTGATCATCGAGGCGAAGCCCGAGGAGGAGCCTTCGCTGCTGATGAACATTTTCGTCTCCTGGTTCCCGATGCTGCTGCTCATCGGCGTGTGGATATTTTTCATGCGCCAGATGCAGGGCGGGGGTCGCGGCGGCGCGTTCTCGTTCGGCAAGAGCCGCGCGCGCATGCTCGACGAGGGCAACAACACCATCACCTTCGCCGACGTCGCCGGCTGTGAGGAGGCCAAGGAAGAAGTCAAGGAACTGGTTGAATTTCTGCGCGACCCGAGCAAGTTCCAGAAGCTGGGCGGGCGTATTCCGCGCGGCGTGCTGATGGTCGGCAGCCCGGGTACCGGCAAGACGCTTCTTGCCAAAGCCATCGCCGGCGAGGCCAAGGTTCCGTTCTTCAGCATCTCCGGATCCGATTTCGTGGAGATGTTCGTCGGCGTGGGCGCTGCGCGCGTGCGCGACATGTTCGACCAGGCCAAGAAGCATGCGCCGTGCATCGTCTTCATCGATGAAATCGACGCAGTCGGCCGCCAGCGCGGTGCCGGCCTGGGTGGTGGCAACGATGAACGTGAGCAGACTCTCAACCAGCTGCTGGTGGAGATGGATGGTTTCGAGGGCAATTCCGGCGTGATCGTGATCGCCGCCACCAACCGACCGGACGTGCTCGACCCGGCGCTGCTGCGCCCGGGCCGCTTCGATCGTCAGGTCGTGGTTCCCCTGCCTGACATTCGCGGCCGCGAACAGATCATCAACGTGCACATGCGCAAGGTGCCGGTGGCGCCGGACGTGCGTCCCGACATCCTGGCGCGTGGCACCCCCGGGTTCTCGGGTGCCGATCTGGCCAACCTGGTGAACGAGGCGGCGCTGTTTGCGGCGCGCAGCAACAAGCGCCTGGTCGACATGGAGGACTTCGAGCGCGCCAAGGACAAGATCATGATGGGTGCCGAGCGTCGCTCCATGGTCATGAGTGAGGAGGAGCGCCGCAATACGGCCTATCACGAGTCCGGCCACGCAGTCGTCGCGAAGTTGCTGCCCAAGGCGGATCCGGTGCACAAGGTGACCATCATTCCCCGCGGGCGCGCGTTGGGCGTGACCATGCAGCTCCCGGAGCAGGACCGCTACGCCTACGACAGCGTCTACCTGCTGAACCGGATCGCGGTGCTGTTCGGCGGCCGCATCGCCGAAGAGGTGTTCATGGATCAGATGACCACCGGGGCTTCGAACGACTTCGAGCGGGCGACGCAGATGGCGCGCGACATGGTCACGCGCTACGGCATGTCCGACGCGCTGGGCCCCATGGTCTATGGCGAGAACGAGGGGGAAGTGTTCCTCGGCCGCTCCATCACCACGCACAAAAACATGTCCGAGGCCACCATGCAGCAGGTCGACGCGGAAATACGCCGCATCATCGACCAGCAGTACTCGTTGGCGCGCAAGCTGCTCGAGGACAACCGCGACAAGGTCGAGGCCATGGCCAAGGCGCTGCTCGAGTGGGAGACGATCGACAGCGATCAGATCAACGACATCATGGAGGGCAGGCCGCCGCGCCCGCCGAAGCCGGCGCCGACCGTGGTGCCGCCGCCGCGCGACAGCGGCCCGAGCGCGGCTGCACCCACTGTTACACCGGCACCCGAACCCAAGTAAGGCGGGCGCCAGCGTAGACTGGCGCCGGGCCACACAGACATCGAAATCAGGGGCAACCGCGCGTTGCCCCTTTTTCCGTTCCGCAGCTGCCTCTTCCCCCGAAGCCGCCAGCAGATGGCAGATACCCCTTCCCCTCGCCTCACCGCCGGCCGCTTCACCCTGTCCCTGGATCGTCCGTTGATCATGGGCGTTCTCAATATCACCCCCGACTCCTTCTCCGACGGCGGGCGCTTCCTCCATGCCGCCGATGCGATCGAACATGGACGCCGTCTGGTCGAGGAGGGCGCCGACATTCTCGACATCGGTGGGGAATCGACGCGTCCGGGGGCCGCCGAGCTGTCGCTGCAGGAAGAGGCCGATCGCGTGCTGCCGGTTCTCGAAGCCCTGCGTGCGCTGCCGGTGCCGATCTCGGTCGACACGCGCAAGCCGCAACTGATGCATCAGGCCCTGGCTGCCGGTGCCGATATGATCAATGACATCGAGGCACTGCAGAGACCGGGCGCGCTGGACGCGGTGGCCTCTGCGAACTGTGCGCTGTGCCTGATGCACATGAAGGGGAACCCGGGAACCATGCAGGTGGCTCCGACCTACGAGGACGTAACGGCCGAGGTGAAAGCGTTTCTCGCCGGACGGGTCGAGGCTTGCGTACGGGCAGGAATCGATCGGGCGCGCCTGGCGGTCGATGCCGGCTTCGGCTTCGGCAAGACACCGCAGCACAACCTGGCGCTGCTGCGCGGGCTGAATCAGCTCGGTGCCATCGGGGTACCCATCATCGCGGGACTTTCACGCAAGTCCCTGCTCGGTAGAATCACCGGTCGGGACGTGGGGGATCGCCTGGCCGCCAGCGTGGCGGCGGCCATGCTGGCCGTCGATCGCGGAGCCGCCATCGTTCGCGTGCACGATGTCGCAGCCACGCGCGATGCCCTTCTCGTCCGGCAGGCCGTCATCAACCGGGATTACGAAGCATGAGCAGAAAATACTTTGGTACGGATGGAGTGCGCGGCAGGGTAGGGGAACCTCCCATTACCCCCGAATTCGTGATGCATCTGGGCTACGCTGCCGGAAAAGTCCTGGCCGGCGCCGGGCAGAGACCGCCAGGCAGCGAGCCGCCGGCGGTATTGATCGGCAAGGACACGCGCATTTCGGGCTACATGCTCGAATCCGCCCTGCAGGCCGGCCTGTCCGCGGCCGGGGTCGACATCTACCTGTGCGGTCCGATGCCCACTCCGGCGGTCGCCTACCTGACGCGAGCGTTGCGCCTGTCGGCGGGGATCGTCATCAGCGCCTCGCACAATCCCTTCGAGGACAACGGCATCAAGTTTTTTTCCTCCGCCGGAGACAAGCTGCCCGACGCGGTCGAGCAGGATATCGAAACCCACCTCGAGGATCGCATCGTCACCGCGCCCTCTGCACAGCTCGGCAAGGCACGCCGTATCAACGATGCGGCCGGTCGTTACATCGAGTTCTGCAAGAGCACCTTTCCCAACGATCTCGATCTGCGCGGTATGAAGATCGTGGTGGATTGCGCGCACGGCGCCACGTACCACATCGCCCCGCACGTGTTCCACGAGCTGGGGGCCGACGTGGTGGCGATCGGAGATCATCCGGACGGACTGAACATCAACCAGAATTGCGGTGCCACCACACCGCGGGCACTGACCCAGGCCGTGATCGAGCAACGCGCGGATGTGGGCATCGCGCTCGACGGTGACGGCGACCGGTTGATCATGGTGGACGGCGAGGGTCGCATCTACGACGGCGACCAGCTGGTGTTCCTGATCTCACGCCGGCGCCATGGGGACGGCGGGCTCAAGGGCGGCGTGGTCGGTACGCTCATGAGCAACTTCGGGCTGGAACGGGCCTTGGCGGAGCTGGCCATTCCGTTCTGCCGTGCAGCAGTGGGCGACCGCT
>JAHCKU010000196.1 GCA_026125625.1 Burkholderiales bacterium
TCTGTTCGGCGCGCTGGTACGCAATCGCGACGGTACCCCGGCGTACGGCGTGTCGATGATCCAGGACATCACGGAGCGCAAGGGTACCGAGGCCGAGCGCGAGGCCTTGCTCGAACGCGAGCAGCGGGCGCGGCAGCAGGCGGAGGAGGCAAGCCGGCTCAAGGACGAATTCCTCACCACCGTCTCGCACGAGCTGCGCACGCCGCTCAATGCCATCGTCGGCTGGAGCGCGGTGGCGCGCATGCATCAGCTCGAGCCCGGCATCATGGCGCGCGCCCTGGAAACGATCGAACGCAATGCGCGTGTGCAAAAGCAGCTCATCGAGGACCTGCTCGACGTCTCGCGCATCATCAGCGGCAAGCTCAAACTCGAGATCGCTGCGGTAGATCTGCGTGCGGTGGTGGAAGCGGCACTGGAAACCATCAAAGCCGCGTCGGAGGCGAAGCACCTGAACGTGACGGTGGAGGTGGCTGCCGACGTACCGATCGTCGCCGCCGACTTCACGCGCATGCAGCAGGTGGTGTGGAACCTGCTCGCCAACGCCGTGAAGTTCACGCCTGCCGGCGGCAGCGTGCAGGTCAGCGTAAGGCGCCTGCAGGAAGACATCGAGCTGTGCGTGCGCGACAGCGGCGAAGGTATCGAGCCGCAGTTCCTGCCGTTCGTGTTCGATCGCTTCCGCCAGCAGGACGGCTCCATTACGCGCCGTCACGGCGGCCTCGGTCTGGGGCTGGCGATCGTGCGTCATATCGCCGAGCTGCACGGGGGCTGGGTGAGCGCCTCCAGCCCCGGCAGAGACCTGGGTAGCACCTTCCGTGTGCTGCTGCCGGTGATGCATCCCCCGCCGCTCGCGACGCATCCGCCCGGCTGATCGAAGCGGCCGGGGAGGGGCCCGGGCCTGGGCATCACGATACCTTGTGCTGCCACGATGCAATGCCGGCCAGCGCCACGGCGATGATGGCAATGGCGGCGATTCCGAAGGTGGAGAACGCGGAATGTGCCGCGAGCAGCAGCACCAAGGCGAGTGCCGCGGTCGCGAAATTGGACTTGACGATCCACGAGCGGAAGCGCGCCAGCTTGCCGCGTGAACGCGCCACGATGACGGTATCGATCGCGAACACGATCAGCACAACGCCGAGCACGCGCAGCAGCACTCCGGCCGGCATGCCGAGCACCTGCTCATGAGCAGGCATCAGCAGCTGGGCGACGGCGGACCCGAACAGCGCGAGCTCGAGCCCGACCAGGAAGTCGGCAGCGGCGCCGAGATAGAACGGTGCAAGACTGCGTGCGTTGCCGGTGGATGTCGGGAGTGATTGGGTCAGTGTGGACATGCCTGCCTCCGTTTCGGTGATGGATATGGATGTGGTGGAGGCATGGTTGCGCGGCCTGCCCGCCATCGCAATTACCTGGGAGGTAGTTGCCCACCACCACGTACGGGAGGAAAAAGCGGCATGAGCACGAGCACACGAGAATCTTCAGCAACGGCTTCGAGTTTCGGTGCGATGCTGCGTGAATGGCGCCGGGCACGCGGCAGCAGCCAGCTCGACCTCTCGCTGCATTGTGGTCTGTCGCAGCGCCATCTGAGCTTCCTGGAGTCGGGCCGCAGCCGCCCCAGTCGCGGCATGGTGCTGCATCTGGCCTCGGCGTTGAACGTGCCCCTGCGCCAGCAGAACGCCATGTTGCTGGCAGCGGGATTCGCGCCGGTGTACAAGCAGCGCGGCCTGGATGCTCCGGACATGCAGCCGATCGATCGCGCCCTCGACTATGTGCTGCACCAGCAGGAGCCGTATCCTGCGATCGTCATCGACGAGGTGCACACGATCGTGCGCACGAACGACGCGTTGCTGGCGCTGATGGGCTTCCTTACCGGTGGCGCGGCAGCGGCAGGTCCGGTCAACGCGGTGGAGCTCGTGCTGCGCCCAGACGGCCTGCGGCCGCTCATCGAAAACTGGGATGAAGTGGCCGCGTGGATGGTGCGCAGGCTGCGCGCGGAGGCCTTGATCGATGGCGCCGGGGCGAGCGCAGGTGCGCTGCTCGAGCGCGTGCTGCAGCTGCCGGACGTGAAGGAGACAGCGTCAACGCTGCGCGCCGATCAGGATCTGCCGCCCACTCTGGTGCTGCGCCTGCGCCGCGGCGACACGCGCCTGGGCCTGTTCTCGATGATCGCGACCGTCGGCACACCCCTGGACGTATCGTTGCAGCAGCTGCGCCTGGAACTGTTCTTTCCCGCCGACGAGGTCACGGCGCAATGGTTCGTGCAAGCCGCCGGCAAGAAGAAGGAATGACCAGGGGAAGCTCGCCGGTCGCGTTACGCTGCGACCGGCCACCTGCGCTGCTCGATCTCGTCTGAGCAGCGCGCAGTGATTTCTCGACGGCCTGTCAGGGCACGTCGAGGCTGCCGATCGACTTCGGATAGGTGACGATGCCCCACGGCAGCTTCTTGTCCTCGATGCGCTTGACCGGCTCGAGCGTCTTGGCATCGATGACCACTATGTCATGGGAGCGTCCGCAGGCGACCAGGATGTGACTTTCGTCCGGGGTGAAGGTGAAATGCCAGCAGCGGTCTCCGACCGGAATGTTCTTGATCGGCTGATACGTCTTGGTGTCGAACACCTGCAGCGCCTTGCCTTTGGCCAGCGCCACGAACAGACGCTCACCCTTGCGATCGAAGGCCAGGCCATATGGCACCTCACCGGTGGGCACGACTTTCTTGATATTGAACTTCTGGTCGAGTATGACCAGCTTGTTGCCGTACTCGAGCGTGGCCGCGTAGGACTTGCCGTCCGGCGCCATCTTGACTCCGCGTGGGCGGTTGCCGTGCTTCCTGGTGTCGATGCGTTTGACCAGCTTGCCGGTCTCGATGTCATGCACGCTCAGGTTCTCGTCGGCTTCATTGGTGATGATGATCTTCTTGCCGTCGGCAGAGAACTCGATGCCTTCGGTCTCCATGCCGCCCACGATCTCGCGCAGCACCTTGCCCTGCTTGAGGTCCACCACGGCGATACGTGCCGGCTCCTCGTCTTCTTCCTCACGCTGTTCCCTGAGCTTGCGCTCTTCCTCGGAGCCCGGCTTGGGCGGCGGTCCCCCTTCCGAGGCCGGCTCGAACGAGACGAAAGCCTGATCACCGCGAACGCGCACGAACTCCGGGTTCTCGCCGATGGGGATGCGCTTGAGGATCTTGCCGCTGAGGCGGTCGATCACGGCGATGTCGCCGGTTTCACGGTTGGCGACGATCAGCAGGCTGCCATCCGCGGTGACGCCGATGCCGCGCGGCGAACCGCCGCCCACGTCGATCTCCGACACCGGCTCCAAGGTGGCCAAGTCGATGACGGTGACTTCTCCGTTCTGGTTGCTGACATAGGCCAGCCCCTTGCCACCATCCGCACCCGCTGCAGTGCCGGCAAGGCAGGTGAAGCCCAGGGCGGTAGCGGCCACGAGGGGACGTGCGGCGGTCAGAAACTTCATCAATTGACTCCTCCATTCATTCATTGGTTTGGGGCTGCTGCTTCCGAGTTTGGTCGGTTAGAAGCTCCCAAACATATTCGGTTCTATCCCAACGCAGGAATAGGAGAAACTCCTGTAATGGATATCTGGTTTACCCGAATTTCCCTGGATATCTCCCCGGATAGTACCTGACTGGAGCCCAGCAGCCAGCTGCCCCCTGGCAATCGTTGCCTGGCTAGGATTGCATCGCCAGACTTGCTCAGTGCCTCCCTGTGTCAAACATCTGCTAAAGCACGTCAATTTCGGGTCGAAAGTAGTTCCATCAAGGAGTTCTGGCTTCTTGCTGAGGAATGCTATGAAGAGAGACATCAGTCCGGAGTTGCTGCGGCGGGCGGTCGCTGCTTCCAACGAGGGCCTGGTCATCACCGATGTCCGTCGCCCCGATGCTCCCCTGGTATATGTCAATCCCGCCTTCGAGCGCATGACCGGCTATGCCGCCCACGAGGTGCTGGGCCGCAATTGCCGCTTTCTACATCGCGAAGACGTCTCCCAGCCGGGGCTGGAGACCGTACGTGAAGCCGTGCGCATGGGCGGCGGATGCGTGGCGTTGCTGCGCAACTACCGCCAGGACGGAACGCTGTTCTGGAATCAGCTGGGGCTGGCGCCGATGTATGGCGGAAACGGCCAGGTCACGCACATGATGGGCACACTGGTGGACGTCACTCACAGCGTGCGTGCCGAGCAACTGCTGCTGGAGCGCCAGCGCCAGCTCGAACGCAGCAAGCGCGTGCTGGAAGGACTGGCGCTCAAGGATGGCCTCACCGGCTTGTATAACCGGCGCTATTTCAGCGAGCAGCTCGCGCGCGAATGGAACCGCGCCCGCAGGGAGCGGTTTTCGTTGTCGCTGTTCATGATCGACATCGATTACTTCAAGCGCTTCAATGACGCTTATGGGCATCCGGCCGGTGACGAGCGTATCCGGCTGGTCGCCGATGCCCTGCGCCGCTGCTTCGCGCGCGGCTCCGATCTGGTCGCGCGCTATGGTGGCGAGGAGTTTGTGGCGCTGGCCGGCGGACTGGACCGTCGCTGCGGGCGCGAGCGCGCCGAACTGCTGTGCGAGGCAGTGCGCGGCCTGACCGCGCATGCCGGTCGCGGCGCCACACCGCCGGTGACGGTGAGCGTGGGGTTGTCCATGGTGACGCCGGACGACCGGCTGGCACCGGAGGATCTCATCGAGGCAGCCGACCGTGCCCTGTACGAAGCCAAGCGCACGGGCCGGGACCGCGTGATGCAGGCCTCGCCGGTACGTGCTCTGGCGACTGCCGCCTGATCCCTTCTGCATCGGCGTATCGCCGATGAACCAACCCGTCGATCTGAAATTCGCATAGCATCACGCATGCGGAGCCGTCACGCGGCCTCGTTCGACGGAAAGCGCCTCCGCCAGCTGCGGTGAGCATCGCCCGAATGCAGGCACGCAACCCCTGCTGCCTTGCGCGTGACGTGCTGATTACCCATGTGTGACAGCCATGTTCGGGCTGACTTGCTCAGGAGAATCTCATGGTCGTGGCAAGAATCCTGTTGGTGATGATCCTGTTCGCGTCACCCGGGCGAGGCTTTCCCGAGGAGCTGTCTGCGCAGAAGCGAGCAGATATAGAGAAGCTGCTCGAAATGACCGGCGCTCTTGCATTGGGTCGGCAGATGAGCGACTTCTTCGTGACTCGATTTACACAGGGGCTTCGCCAGACATACCCCGACATACCGCAGCAGGTGCTCGATGTCCTGCCGGAGGAAGTGGATGCAGTGGTCAGTGCAAACATGGATGACTTGAAGGCCGGCGTGATTCCGATCTACCACAAGCACTTTACCGGACGCGATATCGAGGAAATGATCGAATTCTATTCGACACCGCTGGGCCAGAAGACGATCCGGTTACTGCCGGTTCTCATGAGCGAAAGCATGCAGGTTGGTGAGCAATGGGGCAGATCGTTGGCCCCGGCTATCGAACAGCAGGTCAAGGCGAGGCTCAGGAAGGAAGGCTACGGCCTGTGACCGTCATTGGTGCAGCCCCGGCCTTTTTGCCGGAAACGTTGCGCATCTCCGTGTGACACCTTGGCACTGCGTCTGGAGCAGCCGCCAACTCCAGACGCGGTTGGGCCCGTTGCGTTGCGGGCAGACCATGGCGGTTGCCCGAGCGGCGATAATGGCGCCGGGCTTCACTGGAGCCCCGGCCCGAGCGGGCTGTCAACGGAGACGGACCCATGGCTTCCGATCTGATCTTCCGGCAACTGTACGATGCCGCCTCGTCCACGTACACCTACCTGCTGGCCGATCCGCACACGCGTGAGGCGGTGCTGATCGACAGCGTGTACGAGCAGCATTTGCGCGACAAGGCGCTGCTCGACGAGCTGAATCTGACCTTGCGCGTGGTCTTGGATACGCATTGCCACGCCGACCACGTCACCGGTGCCTGGCTCATGCAGCAGACCACCGGCTGCCGCTACGGCATCTCGCGGCGCTATCAGCCGGACATCACGTGCGCGGACATTGCGCTCGACCACGGCGAGCACGTCACCTTCGGCCGGCACGCACTGCAGGTGCGTGCCACGCCTGGGCACACGGCGGGCTGCATCACCTACGTCAGCGACGACCGGCGCATGGCCTTCACCGGCGATGCCCTGCTCATTCGCGGCGCCGGGCGCTGCGACTTTCAGCAGGGCAACGCGCACATCCTGTTC
>JAHCKU010000197.1 GCA_026125625.1 Burkholderiales bacterium
GTATGGCCCGGTGTGGGGATGAGGCGCACTTCGTCGCACACCACGTGATCGGTTTCCACGAACTCGACGAGGCCCGCGTCCAGCACCGGAGCAAGCGATTCGGCCGCGACGATGCGCAGGCCGCGCGAGCGCGGATCGTCTAACGCGGGGTTGTCGTTGCGCGCCTTCTCCGCTGCGTACTCCACGCGTCCGAGCAGATAATGCGCGTTGGGGAACGTCGGCACCCACCGGCCGCCGACCCGCCTGGTGTTCCAGCCGATGTGGTCGGGATGCAGATGCGTACACAGCACCACGTCCATGCTCTCTGGCGAAAACCCGGCTTCCAGCATGCGCTCAAGGAAGGACGTCTGCAGTCTCGACCACGACGGCCTGAACGCGTCGAAATCCTTGTCGTTGCCGATGCAGGTATCGACCATGATCCGGCACGAGGGTGTCTGCACCACGAACGCCTGGGTATAGCCCCGCAGTCCGTCCCGCTCGTCGGCGAAATGGGGAAACAGCCAGCGCAGCGGTGCGATTGCCTCGGCTGTGGCATCGGGGAGAACCATGTTGAGCAACCCCATCAGGTCGCGTTCGACGATGCAGGTGATGGTGACATCACCGACCTTCCAGATCCGCATGACAGGTCTCCGTGAAGACTTGCGGCAAGCCTAGCAGGCCTGCGACGCGTGCGCAGCACGGCGCGCCGGGGCTGACCGGATAACCCGGCACTGGCACGGCCACGCCGTATACTTGCTCGCCTGATTGTTCGGACGAGGAGAAGACCGTTGACTCATGCGCAATTCAAGCGCCCCGACGCGCACGTGATGGAACAGGTGCGCGAGGTGGCCAGGTGCTACAGCGCCTCCTGCGTTTTTGCCGACGTGCAGCAGCGCGGCGGCGTGATGCACAGCTCGATCAAGCCGATCTTTCCGGGCAAGGTGGTCGGCCCGGCGGTAACCGTGCGGCTCTCGCCCGGCGATCTGCAGGACCCGCTGCTGGCCTTGCACGTGGCCCAGGCCGGTGACGTGGTGGTCATCGATGCCGGCGGTGAGACGGAGACGTCGGTGTTCGGCGGCCTGATGGGCAGCCTGTTCAAGAACGGTGGCGTGCACGGCGCCATCATCGACGGCGCCTGCCGCGACACCGACGAGTTGCGCGACATCGGCTTCCTGCTGTTCTCGAAAGCCGTCACCGCGCGCGGCACGCACACCATGTTCTCCGGACGCAAGAGCGATGTGCTGGTGAACGTCCCCGTCACCTGCGGCGGCATCGTGGTCCATCCCGGCGACGTGGTCGTCGCCGACGACGACGGCGTGGTCGTCGTGCCGCGCGAGCGAACGTGGAGAACGTGCTGGCCGCCGCCCGCGAGCAGGCCGAGCGCGAGAAGCTTCCACGCGCCAGCGCCATCAAGCAGGGGCGGAGCTTCGAGCAGCTGCTGGAGGAGTTCGGCCGCATCTAGCGTTACAGCCATGATCGCCATCGACTGGGTACCACCAGCTTCCGCCTATCGCCTGGCGGCCGGACGGCGGCGTGCTGGAGAAGCGCGCGGCCCCGCTGGGCATCATGCAGGTCGAGGGCGGGCGCTTCAGCGCGAGCCACTCGAGCGCAGATTGGCGACTGGCTGCAGGCGGGCGAGGCCCCGGTGTTGATGAGCGGCGGCATGATCGGCAGCCGCCAGGGCTGGCGCGGGAAGTGCCTTATGTCCAAGCCGGCGGCCAGCGCACAGACAATCGCGGCGGGCATGATACGTGTGCCCCTGGCGCATGGCGGCAGCGCGTGGATCGCGCCGGGGGTGACCACGCGCGACGTTGACGGCGTGCCCGACGTCATGCGTGGCGAGGAGACGCAGATCCTGGGCGTGCTGGATGCGCTGCCTCCGGCACTGGGTATGCCTGCCCGGCACGCACAGCAAGTGGGTGCACGTCCAGGAAGGCGCATCCGCAGCTTCAGCACCTTCATGACCGGCGAGGTGTTTGCAGTCCTGAAAAGCGCACAGCATTCTCGGACGCACGATGAGCGATGCGGCGGTAGACATGCACTGGTTCGAAGCCGACACTCGATGCCGGGAACAGCGCCGGAGGCAAGCTGCTCCATCGTCTGTTCGGGGTACGCGCCCGCGGCCTGTTCGGCGAGCTGTCGGCAGAGCACTCGGGCGCATATCTGTCCGGCCTGCTCATCGGCAGCGAGCTGAGCACGCTGCCGCCGGCACTCGAATGGGCGTATCTGCTCGGCAGCAGCGAGCTGACACGGCTCTACCAGCATGCACTGGCGCGCAAGGGCGTACGCGTGGATCTGCTCGATCAGGACGCGGTGGTCACCGGCCTGCTGTGTCTGAAAACCGAACTGGAGGGCCGAGAAATATGACATTGCACGAAGCCATGCAGCGCTGCCCGCTGGTCGCCATCTTGCGCGGCATCACCCCCGACGAGTGCCTGGAGGTTGCCGGGACACTGCTGGATGTCGGCTTCAGCATGATCGAGGTGCCGTTGAACTCCCCCCAGCCGCTCGAGAGCATCACCCGCCTGGTGCAGGCCTACGCAGCCGACGCATTGATCGGCGCCGGCACGGTGTTGACGGAAGACGAGGTGGATGCACTGGCTCGGACAGGCGGGCGGCTGATGGTGGCGCCCAACACCAACGTGCGCGTGATCGCGCGCGCCAGGCAGCTGGGCCTGGTCGCACTGCCCGGTTTCGCCACGCCGAGCGAGGCATTCGCTGCGCTCGACGCCGGGGCGGACGGGCTCAAGCTGTTTCCGGCGGAGGCCAATCCGCCCACCGTGCTCAAGGCATTGCGTGCAGTCCTCCCGCAGCGGGTATCGGTGCTCCCGGTTGGCTCCATCCGTGTCGACAACATGCGCGAGTACTGGGCGGCCGGTGCGGCCGGTTTCGGTCTCGGCTCGGCTCTCTATCGGCCCGGGACCGCGATAGCGCAATTGCGCGCACAAGCGGTGGCGTTCAAAGGGGAGATCGATCGTCTGCGCAGCTGACGTGCTGCCGTCGGCGGGGCGCGGAGCGCGCCACCGCCGTACCTGCGATCGATTAGTGCTTACGCTGCTGTGTAAAAGTTTCAGTTCCGGTGGGGAGAATTCTGACCGGGCGAATGATGGCGAACGGGTAGCTCGTCACCGGCAATCAGCGGCTCCGGCCCGGCGTGCAAGGTCGTCGACGGCTGTCCCACGCGCCCCTCTCGCCCATCACCGGCGCGGGCGGAACGTCGCCGGCCGAGTCGGTTTGCGGGATGCCGATTACGCTGTTGACGACCCATGATCTTCTCCTTGGTTGGTATGCGCGGTCAGTGCGCACCGGTTTGGCGGCAATCGCCGTGCCCACACCTGGCTGTGCCCGCAACAGGGTACACGCCTTGCCGTCACGAGGCATTACCGTCTTGATACAGGTGACGATGATGTTGTACTGGGCTGCAGTGTTTCTGGTCATTGCCCTGATCGCTGCCATGCTCGGCATCACCGGCGTGGCTGCCATATCGCAGCAGATGGCATGGATCGTTTTCGTGGTGGGCTTGGTTCTCGCCCTCATCGCCTTCATCCTCGGCCGCCGCTTGCCTTAGTGTTGCCGCGGTGGAGTGAACTACTGGCTCGCGCGCGCGCCGATGCAATCTCGAATCGCTCATGATCCCTCGCTCGATGCGCGTCGTATGCAAGTCGAGCACATGCCCCTCGCCTTGTGCTGCGACGATCCGTCCGAGGTGCGCTGGCGCGAAATCCGCGCGTGGCGCAGCTCGAGCGCGCTGCAATGGGGTGAGGTCTCCGAGGCCGCGCAACTCCACGCGCAACCGGACGAACCGGTGACGGACAAGCGCTGACCCCTGAATTGCCTGACCTCCCGGGTAGGCATGTGCATTGCCGACGATGGAGCGATGCGCTGGCAGGCGACAGGCACGCAGCGCCCGCATCGACGTTCTCTCCCTGCCGCACACGATGAGTGGGCGTCGGACGGCAACGCACGATGTCGGCACCCAATGCCTCGACCACTGCTGCCCGCACAAGGCATTTCCCTTCAGCAAAGGAGACAAACGACATGCGCAATATCGAGCTTTCCACCCATAGGCGATTCGTGGCGAGAGTCGTGGGTGCGACCGCCCTGGCCGGTGCGATGCTGCTGCCCGCGGCATCCAGCGCGCAACTGATCGACGAATCCGCCGGCTTCTACATCGGCGGTGGATTGGGCCGAGCGGATCTGGACAATCCGTGTCCCAGCTCGTCATTGGTCCGGTGCGACGACGACGGCACCGCATGGAAGGTGTACGGCGGCTGGCAGCTCAACAAGTGGCTCGCGGCAGAACTCGGGTACATCAACCTCCCGGACGCGGACTTTCGTAGCCGGGCTGGTTCCGGACTGAGAGGAGAGGTCGAGACGTGGGGCATCACCGCCCACGCAGTCGGCAAGATACCGGTGCCGATCGGCGCGATGGATCGCCTGTCCATACTCGGGAAGATCGGCACCATCTGGTATGACCGCGAACGCAACGCCAACTTGTCCGCCTACGATCATGACGACAACGGTTTCGCGTGGGCGTGGGGCCTTGGTGCCGAGTACACGTTCTCGGAACGCGTCGGCCTGCGTGCGGAGTGGGAGCGGTTCGAAAACATCGGCGACAGCCGCTCCGGCAAGGGTGACGTCGATGCCTGGACGCTAAGCGTGAACTACAAGTTCTGATCCAGCCTGGATGAGGCGCTTCCATCGCGGAAGCGCCTCATCGTCACCCCACCCCCATCATCGCACTCATGTAAGCGCGGCTGCACGGTCCATCAGTTCATTCACTCCTGATGCGCATCGGCACTTTCTATCGATGCCTGCCGACGGTGAACCGGGAACGCTGGATGCGTGGTCTCCGATATCCAGAATGAGATGAGGGGAACGCAGGTGACGACCATCGTGGCAGGACGCTTCGACGAAGCACAAGCGGCGCAGCGCGCGCTGTCGGCATTGATCTCGAAGGGATTCCATCACACTGATGCCAGCCGCTTTTTCGTCAATCCTCCAGGACAGCACGGCGAGCTGCCGGCCGGAGGCGATCAATTCGCAGATGCGGAGTCGAGCAAAGCTCATATCGGTGCCGGCGTCGGTGCCGCAGCAGGAGGCGCGGTCGGAGCGGCGGCCGCAGCAGCCATACCCGGACTGGGTCCGATCATGGCACTGGGCCTGGTGGCGCTCGGCGCCTACACCGGCTCATTCGCTGGAGCCATCGCCAAGCTGGGCGATGATTCCGCTGCCGAAGCCTTGCATGCCAGCCCTGGACGAAAAGGCGGTGGCATGGTGGCAGTGCGGGTGTTGAACGACGAAGCCGAACGCATCGCGATCGAGACCTTGCGCGAGCAAGGCGCAAAGGATGTGGAGCGCGCCGAGGGCGAGTGGCGGGACGGCACCTGGCAGGACTTCGACCCTCTCACGCCTCCAAGACCCACCGCGTGACACGACATATAGCCAGCGACGCTCGAGCGTGCGGCGGCGTGGGCACGGCGGTTGCGAACTCTCAGGGAGGAAGCAGTTTTACATCTCAATCCCAATACCAGGAGTATCGACATGATGCTGAAGAAACTTTCTGCGCGACTCGCATTGACGGCCATCGCTACCGTCCTGGTCGCGCCGCTGGCCAATGCAGACCTCGGTGATCGTTTCGAAGCGCTGAGGACGCCTGCGAACGTAATCGATACGGTCAAGGGCAACGATGTGCGTGACAGCAAGGACTCGACCATTCTGCGCAACGACGTGCGCCTGGATGATGCCACTGGAGATCGGACCAGCACTTCTGCTCGCGAGGACGACTGGAGCGAGCGCGGCCATGTTCAGAACATGAACGAAGATGGCGGCGGCAGCCATGCTGCTGCCACGCAGAGCGAAGGCAGAGATAATAGCATGCAGGCGGGCGCGCCATCCGCACCTGATGAGTTGACGCCGCGTGCTGAGGATGTCTCACCGTCCAGTGACGCCACGTCGGACGCTGCAGCAGGAGACAGCTTGATGCCGGGTGATGGCGGCGGTGAAGTCGGAAGCCCTGGACCGGCAGGCACCACTGCCGAGACTGACAGCTTCGAGGGCTCTCGTGATACCGCCGCCGGAGTCGAAAGCACGCGCGGTGCGGGCGGAGCCGGGCGCTGAGATCGTGCGCTAAAGTACCGTTCCGGAGACGGCCCGTATTGCG
>JAHCKU010000198.1 GCA_026125625.1 Burkholderiales bacterium
GTGAACGCCGTGCGTCCGCGCGTGGCGATCCTGCGCGAGCAGGGCGTGAACGGGCAGATCGAGATGGCGGCGGCGTTCGATCGCGCCGGCTTCGAGGCGCTCGACGTGCACATGAGCGACATCATCGCCGGATCCGTCACGCTGGAGCGCTTTCACGGCTTCGTGGCCTGCGGCGGATTTTCCTACGGCGACGTGCTCGGCGCGGGCGAGGGTTGGGCCAAATCGGTCCTGTTCAATGCCCGGGCACGCGAGCAGTTCGAGCGGTTTTTCCGGCGCGGTGATTCATTCGCCCTGGGTGTATGCAACGGCTGCCAGATGATGAGCAGTCTGCGCGATCTCGTTCCGGGTGCGCAGGACTGGCCGCGCTTCGTCCGCAATCGCTCTGAGCAGTTCGAGGCGCGCTTCGTGATGGTCGAGGTCACCGACAGCCCATCGCTGTTCTTCTCGGGGATGGTCGGCAGCCGCATGCCGATCGCCACCGCTCACGGCGAGGGCTTTGCCGAGTTCTCCGACGCCGCACAGCTGGAGCGGGCGCGCGCGCTGGTGGCACTGCGCTTCGTCGACAATCGCGGCCAGCCTGCACAGCGCCATCCCGCCAATCCGAATGGATCTCCGGAGGGCATCACGGCGCTGACCACCCCGGACGGACGTTTCACCATCATCATGCCGCATCCCGAGCGCGTGTTCCGTACTGTGCAGAACTCCTGGTACCCCCCGGAATGGGGGGAGGATTCGCCGTGGATGCGGATGTTTCGGAACGCCCGCGTGTGGTTGAGATGACCACTATTTCTTCGGCACTCCGGTGGACTGCCGCGCTACCAGTTGCCAGCGTCCGTCGCGTTTGACCCAGACGTTCAGGTAGTTCAGCGATACCTGCCGCGGCTCGCCCCTGATCGTGACATCCAGATGCGTCGTGGCCATGACCGTGGCGGTGTCGCCGTAGAAGCGCACGCGGCTGTTCTCGCGCTTGAAGGTGTTGATCTTCACGTCGCCCGAAACCACGCTGTCGATGTAGCTCGCCTTGCTGTGCGTCACCCCCAGGAACGTCTGGTACACGAACTCGTCGGCGTATATCCCATCCATGAGCTTCGCATCGGCGTTCTTCAAGGCTTCGTAGCGAAGATCCTCCAGGCTGTTCAATGCTGCCTCGCTGCTCTCCTGGGCGAGGGCAGGGACGGCAACGGCGAGCATCCACAAGGCAAGCACCATCCATGAGCGTTTCATTGCAGCGTCCTCCCGATTGTGGTTTTGGCGAAGGATGTACATCCTTCGGGCGTTGGATTCTGCCAGAAACACCCGGGATGCTCTGAACGGGTATCACGCGCGCGACCGTGGCGTACACGTCGCGCCTGGACCGTGCAACGACAAGGGGCGCCATGGCGCCCCTATGTGCATTGCGGCGGCCAGCGGCCGCCTTCACGCAGCGGCTTACTCGACTTTCGCCGTCTCGCGCAGTGCAGCGATGGCCGCATCGCGCTTCTGCGTGATCATCTGCTGAAACAGGCGCTCCTTGACGTCCTCGAAGGCCGGGAACTGCACGTCGCGGATGTCATCCATCATGATGATGTGATAGCCGTACTGCGTTTTCACCAGCGTCTTGGTGTACTCGCCTTTGTTCAGCTTCTGCATCGCTTGGCCGAACTCTGTCACAAAGTTGCTGCCGTCGCTCCAATCCAGCTCGCCGCCATCGTTCTTGGAGCCCGTATCTTCCGAGCGTGCCTTGGCGATCGCCGCGAAGTTGCTGCCCTTGGCTTTGTCGATCGCAGCCAATGCCGCCTTGGCCTTCTTTTCGTCCTTGATCAGGATGTGACGTGCTTTGTATTCCTTCCCCGAACTGTCGGCCAGCTGCTGCGCCTTCACTTTCTCGTACTCGGCCTTCATTTCCTCGTCCGAGATCGGATTATTCTTGATGAAGTCGTCGAAATAGGCGCGGATCAGGAACTCCTGCTTGGCCATTTCGATCTGGGTCTGGAACTGCGGATCCTTGTCCAGGCCTTTCTTGATCGCTTCCTGCGACAGGATCTCGCGCATGATCAGCGCGTCCTTCACGCTGCTGCGCAGATTCGCGTCGTCCTGCTGGCCTTGCGCAACCTGCGTCTTGACCACATAGTCCAGGCGTGCTTCGGAGATCGGAATGCCGTTGACCACCGCGACGTTCTTCTCCTCCGCCTTGCAGGCGGTGAGTGCGAGCAAGCCGGCGAGGGTCAGGGCGGTCGCCGCTGCGGGCTTCATGAGTTGCATGACGTTTCCTTAGATGTAGTAGTGATGTAGTGATTATGTCGGGTCGATGAAACAGACCCGGTTCAGCCATGAAACGCGTGCTCGAACTCGTCCACGGTATAGGCCCGGACCGCCAGGGCATGGATCTGTCCGCGCATCATCTCGCCGACCGCGGCGTACACCATGCGGTGACGCGCCAGGGCAGCTTTGCCGGTGAACTCGTCGGACACGATCAGCAGCTGATAGTGTCCACCGCCGTCGCGCGTGCCCTCGTGCCCGATGTGCTCGCCACTTTCGTCGTAAATCTCCACGCGCACGGGCCGCAAGGCCTGCAGCCGTTGCCGCATCATCACGACGGTGTGGCCTTCGCCGACCGCGCTCACGCCGGAAAGATCTTGCTGCAGCACTTCACTTCCTCTCCTGGGATTCGACGTGGCGTGACAGGAACAGACCCTGCGCCAGGACGAAGACCAGCATCAGTCCAACGCCCCCGAACAGCTTGAAGTTGACCCAGGTCTCTTCCGAGAAATTGAAGGCGACATACAGGTTGAGTACGCCCATCAGCAGGAAGAACGTCACCCAGCTGAGATTGAGCCAGGTCCATACTGGTGCGGGAAGCGAGATCTGCTGCTCCATCATGGCTCGGATGAGGTTCTTGCCGAAGGCGAACTCGGCGGCGAGCAGCACGATCGCGAAAGCCCAGTATAGCACCGTGGGTTTCCACATGATGAAGGTGGGGTCTCGCAGCACGATGGTGGCACCGCCCATGACCACGATGATGGCGAGGCTGATCCACAGCATGCGATCGACCTTCTTGCCGCGCCCGATGAGCCAGCCGACCTGGCCGACGGTGGCCAGGATGGCTACCAGCGTGGCCAGCAGGATCGGCGCCTGGCTCGCGAGGACGTGATCGTCCGCACCCACGCTCCCCAGCAATGTCGCGAGCAGGCCGGTGGCCGCTTCCGGCACGCGCTTGGCTCCCGCGTAGGCTACGAAGAAGAGCAGGACCGGGAACAGATCGAACAGCAGTTTCATGTACTTGGATGCGGCCGGCCTCTGGCCGGTGAGGTCGGCCCAGGGCCGGAGCCGCGGGATTATGACCGCTCGCCAGCAGGCTGTCCAACCGTCGCGGATCGGCGTCGGGAGGCAGGCGGCGCAGGTGGTAACATCGACTCGACGCACGTGAAGAACCACAGGAGGATGGTCATGGCATTGGTCAGGCTCTACGACGATCGGAACGCGGCTCCGGAGGCACGCGAGGTGTTCGACGACATTCGCAAGACGCGCAGCAACGATTACGTGAACAACATCTGGCGGGCGCTGGCGGTGCATCCGCCGATGCTCAAGCGCTTCTGGAATTACATGAAAGAGGTGATGGTCAAGGAAAGCCGCCTCGATCCTCTGACCAAGGAATGCATCTACCTGGCGGTGAGCATGACCAACAATTGTGAGTATTGCATCCACTCGCACATCGCAGCGGCACGCAACAAAGGCATGGACGACGAGATACTCGCCGAGCTGGTGGAGATCGTGGCCCTGGCCAACGCCGGCAATCGCCTGACCATGGGTCTGCAGGTCGAAGTCGACGAGCGCTTCAAGCCGAAGTTCGACTGACGGGGATGGAATTCGAGGCCGTCATGCGCGGACGCTTCAGCGCCCGCGCGTTCCGTCCGGACCCGGTGTCGGAGCACGTCCTGGCGCGCATCCTCGAATTGGCGCAGTGCGCTCCATCCTGGTGCAACACGCAGCCGTGGCAGTTGATCATCACGCGTGGCGCAGGCACCGAGCGTCTGCGCCACGCGCTGTATGCTGCCCGGTCGGGGGTGCCGGCCATGTGCCCGACTTCCTTTCCGCTGGCCTATGAAGGCGTCTACCGCGAGCGCCGCAAGATATGCGGGGTGCAGCTGTATCAGTCCGTGGGGATCGGGAGGGAAGACCGTGATGCCGCGGCCGAGCAATCCCTCGAGAACTTCCGCTTCTTCGGCGCACCGCACCTCGCCATCCTACCACCGAGGCGAAGCTCGGCATGTACGGAGGGCTGCTCGACTGCGAAACTCTATATCCAGAAGAGCTTCATGCTGGCGGCGGTGGACAGCGGTGTGCAATGCATCGCGCAGGCCGCGCTGGCGGCATACGCGCCGTTCGTGCGTGCGTGCCTCGACATTCCGGAATCACGTCGGGTGGTGTGCGGCATCTCCTTCGGCTACGCCGATTCCGCTGCCCCCATCAACACTTACCGCACGCATCGGACCGGCATCGACCAGGTCGTGCGTTTCCTCGACGCCTGAGGGCCGACCAGCAGCGGCGACCGGGAACGGTTGCTGCTAAAGGTTCTGATTCGAAGTGCGCAAGCATTTTGTTGCTTGCCACCTCGAAATCTCGTCAGGAGGCACGATCATGCATACCGATGCGCGGCTTGGTAATGCCCGTGTATGGATTCTGCTCATGCTGGGATTGTCGATCGCCGCGGCCCTGCCATCATCGGTGCGGGCGCAGGAGGAGATCGATGAGCCGCTGATCCTGGTCGCTGCTCCGCAGATGGGCGGGTTCTACCAGCGCAGCGTACTGATCTCGATTCCAGTCCCCGGCAACCGTCACGTCGGTTTCATCATCAACCGGCCGACCGAGCTGTCGATGGCCGGGTTGTTTCCCAAGCATGACCCATCGCGCAAGGTCGTCATGCCGGTTTTTCTGGGCGGTCCGGAGATGGTGAATTCGATCTTCGCCATGCTCAAATCCAGCGACAGCCCTGAAGGCAACAGCTTCACCGTGCTGCCCGGTGTCCTGGTGGTGGCCGAAGCCCGTTCGATCGACAAGATCATCGAGCAGACACCCAACGACGCGCGCTATTACGCCGGTTTCGTTGCCTGGCAGCCGGGAGAGCTGCGAACGGAGCTCGACCGTGGTTTCTGGTTCGTGCTGAAGGCGCGACCGGAGCTGATGTTCCGCCCGGACGTGAGCAGGATGTGGGAAGAACTGCTCGAGCGCTCGAGCAAGGTCTGGACGCACGTTCACGTCCCCGATCATCCCACGGCAGCCGTCAGGCTCGCGCAGGCGGTCCGTACGAGATGACCTCGGTGCCCGGCCGCAGGCCGGGCAGGGAGCGAGGCACCGGGCGGCAGGATCGAGGGCGCCGCCCGTGCATCATCATCTTCCCATCAGGTTTTCAGCTGCCCGCTATGCCGCCTTGAGGATGTCGCGCAGCACGTACGGCAGGATTCCGCCGTGCTTGTAATAGTCGACCTCGATCGCGGTGTCGATGCGCGATTTCACTTTCACCTCGCGCCTGCTGCCGTCCGCGCGCCGGATGGAGAGCGTGAGCTCCTGCTGCGGCCTGATGTTCTCGAGGCCCAGCACGTCGATCTCCTCGTCACCGTGCAGACCCAGTGACGCTGCGCTGTCTTCGCCCAGGAACTGCAGCGGGAGTACGCCCATGCCCACCAGGTTGGAGCGATGAATGCGCTCGAAGCTGCGTGCGACCACCGCCCTGACTCCGAGCAGCTGCGTACCCTTGGCCGCCCAATCGCGCGACGAACCAGTGCCATACTCCTCGCCGCCGAACACCACGGTGGGCACGCCTTCCTCGATGTAGCGCATGGCGGCATCATAGATCGACATGGCATCCCCCGAGGGTTGATGAATGGTCAGACCGCCTTCCACACGGCTGCCATCGGGTTTGGGAGGGAGCATGAGGTTCTTGATGCGCACGTTGACGAACGTGCCGCGCATCATCACCTCGTGATTGCCGCGGCGCGCCCCATAGCTGTTGAAGTCGGCCTTGAGCACGTCGTTGGCGATGAGATACTTGCCCGCCGGAGAAGTGTCCTTGATGGATCCTGCCGGGCTGATGTGGTCGGTCGTGACCGAGTCGCCGAAGATGCCCAGGATGCGTGCGCGGCTGATGCGGCCAACCGGA
>JAHCKU010000199.1 GCA_026125625.1 Burkholderiales bacterium
TGTGCGGCTCCCAGTCGTGGATCACGGCACGGAAGATGGGGCCGAGCACCGGGTCGTCCAGGCCATGCCGGTAGAACAGGCGCACCATGCGCTCGATCGCGGCTTCCTGCGCGTCGCTGGCGCGGGTGCCGGCCGCCTGCTGCATGTGCTCCCTGCTGTCTGCCATGTCAGTGCCTGTGCCGGCGCGCGCTGCGCGGCTGCGCACGCGCGCCATGGCGTACCCGGCGCTCGCGCTGCATGCCGCGTCCCGTGCTGCCGCTGTGGCGGCGGGCGAGCATCCCGTCGATCAGTGTCGACAGCCGCACCGCCATCTCGCGTGCCCGCTCACCGTCGGGAAACACCTCCGGCCGCCGATAGGACAACCACGAATAGGCCGCGCACAGACGGCACTGGTCTTCCGCCTCCTGCAGTTCCATGCGCTCGATCGCGTAGTCATCGCGCAGACGCACGGTCTCGCCACGCGCCATGGCCCACACCCAGCCGCGCCACGCGGCATCGAGCACGATCACGTTGCTGTTGATCGGCACCAGCGACAGCATCACACGCTCCTGCAACGACAACCCGGTGCGATCCAGCAGCGGTGCACGCGCGAGCGAATCCTCCAGATTGGCGGGCACGAAGAAATCATCGCGCAGATCCAGGTTGCGCACGAAACGCTGCAGCAGCTTCTCCAGCGACTGCTCGCCGGTCGCCGCCTGCAACGCATGCAGGTGATCGAGCGAAGGCGCGACCTGGAAGCGCGTGGCATGCAGCGGGTGCGGCTGCCGGCGCAACTCGCGTGCGATGTACCGGTGCGCGAACTCGTCCAGCCCGCATACGCGCCCGGCCTCGTGGATGCCGTAACGCCCTGCGCGGCCGGCGATCTGGTGCAGCAGCGCACGCGGCAGCAGGTCCTCCTCGTAGCCGTCGAACTTGCTCACACTGCTGAACACCACGCGCACGATCGGCAGATTCAGGCCCATCCCGATGGCATCGGTGGCGACCACGATGGCGGCCTCGCCCGATTCGAAGCGGCGCGCCTGCGCCCGCCGTGCCTCCGGCGAGAGCGCGCCATAGATGGTGGCCACGGAGCGGCCCATGCGCGACAGCTGCTGCGCCAGGAACAGCACCTCGCGCCGGGAGAAGGCGATCAGCGCATCGCCGGGGGCCAGCGCGTTCAGACCGCCCAACGGCCGCGGCTCCACCTCCAACGGCGCCTTGCGCTCCAGATGCTGCACCTCCAGCGGCACACCCAGGCGCGCGGCCAGCGCGTGCAGCGCGGGCTCGGCACCAGGGCTGCCGAGCACATAGACGGTCTGCGCCGCGACTCCGCATATCGCTGCGGTCCAGGCGCTGCCGCGCTCGGCATCCTCCAGCATCTGCACTTCGTCGATCACCGCCACGTCCACGCTGCGATGCGGATCGAGCATCTCGACCGTGCTGGCGAAGTGCGTGGCCTGCGGATGCAGCTTGCGCTCCTCGCCGGTGACCAGGCTCACGGCGATGCCCGCATCCGCCAGACGCTCGTAGTTCTCGTTGGCCAGCAGGCGCAGCGG
The DNA here is from genome assembly GCA_026125625.1 of Burkholderiales bacterium. Taxonomy (GTDB): domain Bacteria; phylum Pseudomonadota; class Gammaproteobacteria; order Burkholderiales; family SHXO01; genus SHXO01. Next base: position 1,536 of record JAHCKU010000199.1, read on the forward strand.
CGCCAAGTACACGCCCGAGCGCGCCTGCTTGAGCGCCTCGATCGCCGCATGCGTCTTGCCGGAATTGGTCGGCCCCAACAGGGCGATGAAGCGGCGCGGCAGCTTCGCTGCGGGAAAGCTCTCCGGGTAGTCTTCCAGCCGGATCGCATCCTTGACCTTCTGCGCGTTGCGCTGCTCGAGCTGTTGCGCGTGCGCCGCCTGCATACGCGCCAGGATGGTGGCGAAGCGGCCCTGCTCTTCGAGGCCATCGGTGACCAGCGCCGGCCAGAACTGGCCGGCATCCAGTCCCAGCGCTTGCGCCAACGCATGCGACTGCTGCAGGAAGTCACTCACGCGGCTGCGCATGGCAGCCATGCGCTGCGCATTCACGCGCGCCTGCACCAGTGCCAGGCGCTGATCTGCGGGCGTCTTCTTCCAGCGCCTGGCTTTCATCAGGGTGCCATCGGGCGGCACCAGGCAGTACGCCACCTTGCGGCCGTCGAGCTCGGCTTCACCGCTCACGCGCACGGCGAACACGCTGTCGGTGCGGAACAGCACCGCATCGTGCGCCTTGAGGTGGGCATACAAGGCCTCGTTGGCACGCGCCGCTTCACGGCGATCGGAATCGAGGTCGGGCGCCTCGTCCTCTGCGGTGGCGGCACCCTCCTCCAAGGGGACGGGAAGCGGATCGCGGTTCAAGCACTCCCCTGCGGCTGCAGGTCGAGGGTGGTCACCCGTCGCAGCTCGCGCCGATGATGCGCGTCGTCGAAGCGCGTCGCGCGGTGCATGGTGGCGCGGTTGTCCCAGATCACCAGATCGTGCGGCTGCCACCGATGGCGATACACGAACTGCGGCTGCGTCGCATGCTCCATCAGCTCACCCAGCAGCAGCCGGCCTTCGGGCACCGGCCACTCGACGATGCGCGAGGCGTGCGCGGCCAGATACAGCGCGCGCCGGCCGCTGCCTGGGATGGTGCGTACCAGCGCGTGCACTGCACCGGGGAGCTTGTCGTGCTCGGCTTGCGAAAACACGAAGCCGAGCGTCTGGCGCGAATGGGCAATCGAGTGATGCACGTGCAAGCCTTCCAGCTGCGCCTTGTGCTCCTCGCCGAGTGCGTCGTAGGCCGCACGCGTATCGGCGAACTCTGTGTCGGCATCCGCGGGCGGCAGCACGCGCGCCGACAGCAGCGAGTAGCGGCCGGGCGGATCCTGGAACGACGCGTCGGTGTGCCACAGGCGGTTGCCCAGCGCATATGCACGCCGACGGTCGCCGGCTTTCAACAGGGCGCCGCGCTCGTCGACATTGGAGATGTCGGTCAAGGCCTCGTTGCCGAAGCGGTTGCCGCCCAGGACGGCCGCACCGGTCTTGCTGTGCAGCGTGCCGTCGAAGCGCTGCGCGAACTCGAGCTGATCCGTATCGGACAGCGGCTGCTGGCGGAACACCAGCACGGCGTAGCGATCCATGCCGCGCCGGATCTCCTCCAGCAGGCCGGCGTCGTGCGCGCCGCGCAGATCGACGCCGGACACCTCGGCCGCGAACGTCGGATGCAGCGAACGGTAGATCAGGGTCACGGCTTCGACGCGCGCCTGGGCGCCCGCGCCGGCAGGGTCGGCTTGCCGTATTTGGGCACCAGCAGCGTGCCGCGACAGGTGCGCGCACCGCAATAGCACGGCCAGCGCTTCTTCTGAGTCGGCGTCAGGCGCTCCGGCAGGCGGATGTTGTAGTCGTAGCCCAGCTCCTCGCCCGGCTTGATGGCGCGGATGGCTTCGATGTAGATACGCCCTTCCTCGTTCACCGCCCGGCAGTTGGGGCTGCACGAATGGTTGATCCAGCGCGCCTCGTTGCCCTGCTGATTGGCGTCGATGACCCAGTCGTCGTCCAGCTCGAACAGAAAGGTATGCGTAGGCTCGCCTTCCACGTCGGGATACTGGCGTGACGCCCAGCTCCAGCGCACGCGCTTGCCCTTGTATTCGATGATGCGCGCACCTTTGCGGATCGGCTCCAGCGCGAACACGCCGCGCCCGTGGCGGGGAGAGCGCGCCACGCGCAGCTTGATCGCAGGGGAGGAATCGAGGTGGGCCGGGATTGCTTCCTCGGCACCGTTGAGGCGCGCGCGCGACGTGCGCGAACGCTTGCGGCGGCTTGCCGCGCTCTGCCGTTCTGTCATCTGCTGGAGTACTTGGGGATTCTTCGATGCCTGCTACGCCGAGGCGTCAATGATACGACGCTTCCGCCTCAGCTCCCGGCACCCAGCACGCTGGCCACATGCGCATCCGCAAGCGATGCGCGCCCGCGCACCAGCTCACGCGCCGCCTCCGCGCAGGCCTCCAGGTAGGCGTGCACGGCATGCACGCCCTGCATGACCATCATCTTGAAATACTTGACGCCCGGGTCGCTGCTGGCGAATCGCACCGCGTTGGGATAGCCGGTGAAATCGTGGATGCCGTGGAATATGCGCTCATAGGTCACCTCCTGCAGATCGCGCATCTCCTGCTCCGAACCCGCCACCCCGTACTTCAGGCGATCGGTGAAGGTGTAGGTCTGCAGGGTCAGTTCGCCCACGAACCATTCGATCACACGCCGCTGCAACTGCCCTCCCTCGCTCTGAAAATGCACGGCGACCTCGTCGGCTTCCTCGCCATTGAGCGTTTGCGCCGCCAGCGCGGCCCAGGCCTGCCGCACCCAGGCACCGTCGGCGACGCGCTGCTGCACCAGATCGTCGATGCCGTGCATGAGGTCGCGCTCGGCAGCCTGCCATTGCGGCGTGTCGGGATTCCAGCGTACGCGGTCCAGGCCGGCGGCGCGCCCGCGCTCGGCCAGCACTTCGCGCGCAGCCAGCAGCGCCGCCTGCTTGACGTAGACACGGCCGATGCCGACCGACAGGGCTGGATCGTGGCTTTGCGCCAGACGCTCGACGGCCTCCTGCTTGAGCGCCTGCTCACGTCCGGCATCGCCGGTTGCCGCGCCGGCGACGCAGGCGTATGCGATCGCTGCCACGCTCACCAGGTACTTCCACTTCATCTTCTCGACTCCGGTTGCCAACGCATGTTGCTAAAAATACAACGATTACAGCCTGCGCTGCTTGACCTGCGTCAATCGCATCCCGTCGCTTCGGGCAGTGCGTCACGAGACGCGTGCAGCACTTCCCTGGCACTCAACGCGCGCGCCCTCGAGCCGTAAACCGATTGTGGCTCGTGCCGGACGCGCGAGATACAGGATCGCTTCGGTAACAAAGGGCAGCAATACCCATGAATTCCCGCTTCACCGCCTCCTCTCCCGCCGCCTGGCTGGTGCTGTTCCTCTGCCTGGCCGGCATCGTCGGCGCCTGGGGCTTCATACAGGGCGAACGTTCCAAAGCGGAGGCCGAGCGCTTCCGCGAACGTGCAAATCAGGTGGTCAGGGTTCTCGATCGCCAGTTCGCCAGGACCGAGCAGGTACTCAGGGCAACTGCCGGCCTGGCGGCTCTGCATCCGTCATTGGACGACGCCGTATGGCAGCGTTTCAACAACGGTCTGAAGCTGTCCGACGAGGAAAGCATGTCGGCCATCGGTGTCGGGTTCCAGGAGAGAGTGCCGCGCGCGGCGCTGCAGGCGCATGAGCGCACCCGCCGGATGCAGCGACCGGACTACAGCGTCTGGCCCGCCGGCGAGCGACCGGTCTACTACCCCTATCAGTACATTCATCCGTCGGGGTCGCATGCGCGCCGCCGCCCGATCGGCCTCGACCCGTACGCCGAGCCCGGTCGCCGCCGCGCCATGGACCAGGCCCTGGCCACTGGCGATATCGCCTATACGGGCGTGGTGTATCTGAACCGTATCGACCCCGCCGGTGCGCGCATTCAAGAGCAGGAGCCCGCGCTGCTGCTCTATCTGCCAGTGCCGGCGCCCGGTGCCACCGGCCAGGCAGCCGCCCATCTCGGCTTCGTATCGGCCACCATGCGTTTGTCGAAATTGCTGCAGGCGGCCATCGGCGAGACGCGGGACGTGGTGGTCGAGCTGCAGCTCCCAGGCGGGGTGAACCAGACTGCATACATTGCTTCGGCCGGAGAGCCGGCGCCGCAGGGCTCGCCGGAGCATCTCGTCCCGCTCACGCGCACGGGACCGGAATGGCGGGTGCGGGTGCGGCCCGCCGTCGGGGCATTCGTGCCGAAGGTCTCCCGCAAGGACGTCTTTGCCCTGGCCGCGGGTGTGCTGGGATCACTGCTCGCGTTCGTCGCCGTCCTGCGCCTGGACCGGGCGCGTCGATCCGAAGCGCACGCCTTGCGTTCCGCCCTGCGCGAGACCGAGACGCGCTTCGTCGACCTCGCCCACGCTGCGCCGTTTCTGGTGTGGATCGCCGACGACAAGCTGGGACTGACCTACATCAATCCGGTCTGGACCTCCTTCACCGGCCTGGATCCCGAGGACGGCTACGGCGACAAATGGCTGGCGTCGGTCGACGTGCAGGATCGCGAGAACGTGCGACGGGTGCTGGAAGATGCCCTGCGCCGGCAGGCGCCGTTCAACGTGCAGTTCCGTGGGCGCGGCCGGCGCGGCAAGGAACGCTGGCTGCTGTCCAGCGGCCAGCCGCTGAGAAATGCGGCGGGCGCGCTCACCGGCTACATCGGC
>JAHCKU010000002.1 GCA_026125625.1 Burkholderiales bacterium
CCGAGAACGCCGATCCGCGCCGCATCGAGCTGGAAATCACCGAGAACGTGCTGATCGAGGACGTGGATGCCGCAGTGGACAAGATCCGCCAGCTACGCAAGCAGGGCGTGCGCATCTCCATCGACGATTTCGGCACGCGTTACTCGTCGCTGGGTTACCTGCAGCGGCTGCCGGTGAACACCATCAAGATCGACCAGGTATTCACGCGCGAGCTGGACGAAACCGCCAGCCACAGCCCGATCGTGCACGCCATCGTCGGCATCGCCCGCGGCCTCGGCCTGCATCTGGTGGCCGAGGGTGTGGAGCGCCCCGTGCATCGCGACGCCTTGCGCCGGCTGGGCTGTCACAGCATGCAGGGCTTCCTGTTCAGCCCGGCACTGGCGCCCGCGGAGGCGACCAGCTATCTGCATGGCATGCGCCAGGGTAAGCAGCTTTGAAGGAGCCTGCCCTCCATGCGGCGCAGAGAGCGACCGAAACTTCGGAATAGCTGGAAGCGCGGCGTTTGTTTTCGGTTGACTGAAGTCGTTTAGTAATTTTCCGACAGTTGTGTGGCTCGCCTGCGAGGTTATCCAGTAGGCGAGCAGCCACCCGGGCTTTCTGGGTAGATTGATGGTGCCAACCGTTCAAACTACTCGGAGAATCCCGAATGACCGCTCTGACTCAGAGTATCAAACGCAAGCTGTCACTGCTGCAGCTGGCCGAAGAGCTGGGTAACGTCGCCAAGGCCTGCCGCATCATGGGCTTCCATCGCGATACCTTCTACGAGGTGCGTCGTGCTTTCCAAGTGGGCGGGGTTGCCGCGCTGGTGGAAAGCCGCCGAGGCCCGCGCGCTCCCCATCCCAACCGTGTTGACCCCGAGATCGAGGCGCGCGTACTGGACTACTGCCTGAACCGGCCTACCCAGGGAGCACAACGCGTATCGAACGAGCTGCGCCTGGCTGGGGTAGAAGTCTCGCCTTCGGGCGTGCGCGGGGTATGGCTGCGCCATGACTTGGAAACGCGCTACAAGCGCTTGATGCGCCTGGAGTGCGCCTCACGCGAGAACACCACCTTCGTGCTGTCCGATGAACACATCCGCCTGCTCGAGCGGCACAGCCCCGATTTCCGCTGCCGGCATGTCCAATCCAGCGCCCCGGGCGAACTGCTCAACCAGGACACCTTCTACTGGGGCACGCTCAAGGGTGTAGGCAAGGTCTACGTCCAGGTGGTGGTCGACACCTTCTGCTCCCTGGCCTTTGCCAAGTGCTACAGCTCGAAGATGCCCATTACCGCCTGCGATCTGCTCTACGAGCGCGTGCTGCCCTTCTACGATGCGCTGGGCATTCCGGTCAAGCGCTGCTGACCGACAACGGCCGCGAGTTCTGCGGCAAGCCCGAATCGCACCCTTACGAGCTGCTGCTGACCATCGAGGACATCGAGCATCGCAACACCAAGGTCAGGAGCCCGCGCACCAACGGCTTTGTCGAGCGCATGAATCGCACCTTGCTCGACGAGTGCTTCCGGGTCAAGGGGCGCGAGAATTTCTACCTGAGCATCGCCGAGATCCAGCGTGATCTCGATGCTTTCCTTGCTTACTACAACCTCGAGCGCAGCCATCAAGGCTATCGCCTTGAGGGGCGCACGCCTGCTCAAGCCCTGCGTGAAGCACTGGGCATACAGCAGCTGCCCAATCTACGCTTCGATCTGAGCGAAGAATCCCTAGAGCCCGTCCAACCCGACAACGAGGAGATCGATTCCAACCAACAAACCGCCTAGACTTCAGAAGCACCCCAGAGACCCGGGTGTCGGAGAATTACTCAACTTGTACAGGTTGACGCCACTCGCAAGCCGATCCTAAGCCGCCCCGCAGTCTCATGCTCACCCCGGATAGCTACAATCGGCCGGCATTGCCGTCGTCGACTACTTCCTGTTGTAGCTCCCTCTCTCACACCGGATAGCTACAATCCAAAGCCGCCATCTTCGCCGATAGACTCGTGTTGTAGCTCCCTCTCTCACCCCGGATAGCTACAATCGGGCACGTGAACACGATGCTGCGGCCCTGCGTTGTAGCTCCCTCTCTCACCCCGGATAGCTACAATCCGCACGGTCGAGCTGGCCTTTGCCAGCGAGGTTGTAGCTCCCTCTCTCACCCCGGATAGCTACAATCACTGCGAGAAGTGTCCGTGAGATCGCCACCGTTGTAGCTCCCTCTCTCACCCCGGATAGCTACAATCTCGCCTCAGTCCACTTGTCGCGCATCGCATGTTGTAGCTCCCTCTCTCACCCCGGATAGCTACAATCGGACTACGTCGAAGCCGTGCTCCGCGACATGTTGTAGCTCCCTCTCTCACCCCGGATAGCTACAATCTTGCCGAGCGTCAGGACCATCTTCGGGCTGGTTGTAGCTCCCTCTCTCACCCCGGATAGCTACAATCGGCACGAGCAACATCTCCATCAATCTGATAGTTGTAGCTCCCTCTCTCACCCCGGATAGCTACAATCGCCAGACGCGTCTTGCTGGTACGTTTACCGGTTGTAGCTCCCTCTCTCACCCCGGATAGCTACAATCTCCGAGGTTGGGCAGAAGCCCACGCCCTCAGTTGTAGCTCCCTCTCTCACCCCGGATAGCTACAATCGCAGGAACTCAACGGCCGCCTCGTCGTATCGTTGTAGCTCCCTCTCTCACCCCGGATAGCTACAATCTTCCCCTTCCCGCGGACGATGTCGCGGCGCGTTGTAGCTCCCTCTCTCACCCCGGATAGCTACAATCTTTCCTTCAGCGCTGCCACGCGATACACCCGTTGTAGCTCCCTCTCTCACCCCGGATAGCTACAATCGTTACGTTGACCCGTGGCGTCACCGCCACCGTTGTAGCTCCCTCTCTCACCCCGGATAGCTACAATCTTGATGCTCGATGCAGCGATCACCTCGCGCGTTGTAGCTCCCTCTCTCACCCCGGATAGCTACAATCAAGTTGGACGACATGTCCATCTCGACTGCGGTTGTAGCTCCCTCTCTCACCCCGGATAGCTACAATCGCAACCCAAGCACTCAGTACCAACGACAGAGTTGTAGCTCCCTCTCTCACCCCGGATAGCTACAATCGCGCGTTGTCATCCTTGATGCGATAGGGCGGTTGTAGCTCCCTCTCTCACCCCGGATAGCTACAATCGCGCTTGCGTGCCAGCAGATCCTGCAGCACGTTGTAGCTCCCTCTCTCACCCCGGATAGCTACAATCGCATTATGCCTCCTATCAGTAGACATCGGCACGTTGTAGCTCCCTCTCTCTCACCCCGGACCAGCTACAATCCTTCCTCCATCGCCTTGATCTGCGCCTTGGTTGTAGCTCCTCTCTCACCCGGATAGCTACAATCTCGACACCAAGGAGTGCTGACCTGCAGCTCCCTCTCTCACCCCGGATAGCTACAATCCAGAAGAGCACAGTATTGACCGTCAAGTTGTTGTAGCTCCCTCTCTCACCCCGGATAGCTACAATCGCCTTCCCGAGGTTGACCGTCGCCGCCAGCGTTGTAGCTCCCTCTCTCACCCGGACCTTAGCTACAATCATCGGGCCGGACTGCTATTTCACGCTGCGCGTTGTAGCTCCCTCTCTCACCCCGGATAGCTACAATCGCGCCGGCCGCAGCCCCGGATTCGCCCCGGGTTGTAGCTCCCTCTCTCACCCCGGATAGCTACAATCCCAGATCACAGCATTGGCTATTCAATCTTCGTTGTAGCTCCCTCTCTCACCCCGGATAGCTACAATCCGAATTACGTACCGCCTGATCCCGAACAGAGTTGTAGCTCCCTCTCTCACCCCGGATAGCTACAATCAGGTCCCGCACAGATCCCACTGCAGGTTACGTTGTAGCTCCCTCTCTCACCCCGGATAGCTACAATCAGACACTAAGGTTAGGAGTCGACATCGGCGGTTGTAGCTCCCTCTCTCACCCCGGATAGCTACAATCTCAATGGTGCCCACAATGCGCCATTGGCTGGTTGTAGCTCCCTCTCTCACCCCGGATAGCTACAATCAGGCCCCGCCTAAACCCCCGTCCAGCCTTGGCTGGACGGGGGTTCTCTTTTCAAATTTCCACTTAAAACAGTAACATCTGGCTTGCTGCGGCCTTCTTTTCCTGAAAAAGCGGCATGCCGACCAGCAAGCGTATCCCTGCGTACTGCTTTTCGGTCACGGTCATGCAGCGTACCGAGCCTTCGGGCGGCAGATTGCCAGCCAGCCGCGCCAGATGCTTTCTCTCGGCGTCAGCGCCGTTGAGGATGCGGCCGTAGACAGACCACTGGATCATGTCGTAACCATCCTTGAGCAGGAACCTGCGAAACTGTATGTACGCACGCTTTTCGATCTTGGTGACCATTGGCAGGTCGAAAAAGACCATCAATCGCATATAGCGCCTCGTCTCGACGCCCACTTGGGTCAGTACTCCAGCTGATGCTGCTGCAGGCCTATCAACATAGGCAGATGGAGGTCCGCCGCATTTTCCTCATAGACCCTGACCAAGCTTTCGACCGCGTATTCGATGGCCGAAAGGGCGGACATCCTGCCCTGCGGCATGCCGATATCCGCGTTGAGCAGTGCCACAAGCGCCTGCTTGTCGGCCGGAATCAACTCACCCTCGGTCGATGCTCCGTGCTTGGCGACGTGCAGATCAACCAGCGGACGGAACGGTTCGATCAGGTCGTCGGCGAGATTGAAGGCGTTCTGTTCGCTGTCGTGGAACAAGCCAACGGTGGGGTGCAGACCATGGGCAACCAGGCCGCGCGCGACGGCGCCGCGCAGCACGGCATAGCCGTAGTCGAGGGCTGCGTTCGTCCAGCGTTCCTGGGAACGATCAAAGCTTGGTCCGAACAACCGGGTGAAATAGAAAGAGGCCGCCTGGCCTTCAAGGTTGTCGACGTCGCCCGAACGCACGCGCCGGGCATACGATTCCAAGCGGTCTACCCCCTCCTTGCCACATAGGCGCAAACACGCCGCCTGGTTTTCTATCTTGCGGCGAACCATGCCGGCCCACGCCTTCTTAGCCGTCGGACGAGCGATGCCAAGCTGCTTGCGCATCATGCGCGTGGTGCGCGAGTGTGGGAGGAATGGTAGGAATACCCCGGCTGGCTGATGGTTGCTCCCAGTGGCGTAAAGCCCGATACCGTACTCCGCACATGCCGAAAGCACCGGATGGGTTAGAGTGATCTCCCTGTGGTTGAGGACAATAACGGCGATGTCCTCGAAAGGTATGAAAGCTGTCTCTTCCTGCTCAATGGCGAGGGAGAAATGGTCCCGCCGCAACCTTGCGGGACGGGAGATCATGACGCTACGCCAGACCACGGCGTTCTTCCTTCCGGGCAGGATAGGTATTGCCGAGGACGTCGACGTGAAACTTTCGTATATACGCCGCACTCGATACGCTTTTCCGAAAATACTCCTTGTCTGGCTTCGGTTGGTCGTGAGCACGTAATGTCATGCGCCCATCGGTTTCGTACATGACGAAATATCCTTCGTAGTCGACGCCACCAAGGGAAAGTTGGACATAGTCATTCTTGCTCAGGGAAAACTGAAAGGTGGCATCTGCAGGAATACTTGACGGGTTGCTTTGATTATCCGGTGGTATCTGATATACCGGCCCAATGTGGTAGCCAGTATTGCGCTTAAAAATATCAACGTGATGCATCTCTCCTAGATCAGCGATACCCCCACCTACCCACATACCATTTCTCTGTGTTGATACAAGTTTTACTGTCCTAATAGGCGGTCCTTTTCCATCCTTCGCGGGTTTATAGATCGGTTCCGCGAAGGCTTTCTTGCCGTCATCGCCAAATTTTTTTAGGCGTTCACGCAATAATTCAATCATCTCGGCATTACGTGGATCATTGGCACCTACGATCCTTTCCAGAGAAGTTAGCTTGAGCTTCTGCAGCGATGTTCGAACATGACTTTTCCCTTGGTCGAGAAAGGCAGAAGATCGTATGGTTGCTTCGTGAAACGCACCGCCATTGCGCCGTTGCGGCGCTCGGGAGACGAACAACGGGTGGACGGCAGCCAGTACCTCTGGTGAATACGTACCTAATTTTTCCAGCTGCCCACGCAGTTCGGCTTCGTCGTCGACATGCAGGCGCGCTTCCAATTCGGCGCGGAAATTAGGCCAAGGAACGGGGAAGTGAACCTGCAATTGCTGGTACTTGGCGGGATCGACAATCTCGCCGGTTTCCGGATCAGGGAAGCCATCCCGCACTTTTTCGAGTTCCCTAGTACGGGCATAATCACTCAGACGCTTGACTATGCTGTGGCTGCACGCGGCTACCACGGCAGCGTCGAGAGCATGATGGCGGTCGCTGTCACTGCGTACTTTGATCAGACCCCAGCGGGCGCGCAGAAAGGCAGTCGTCTGGCCATTGAGCACGACGCAGCGCCTTGCCACCACCCCGTCAGGGCGGGCTACCAGCTTGAGATAACGTTCGACGTAATTCTTGAAAAAACGACAGATGTAACGAGTATCGTTGAGATTGCGTTCGCGGAATTCTTCCGCGGCCTTTTCACCGAAATCCTTGCGCAGCAGGCGTGTACGCTTGGCGAGCCGATAGCTTTTGTTCGATTCAACGAAAGCGACATAGTTGCGCCAGCGCTCGCCATTCTCGCCATCGGGAAACGCAGTCAGATATTCATAGGCGGTGCGGTTCCCTTTATTACGATTTTCCTCTACTAGCACGAGCACCTTGTTGTTCTTGCTGTCGTCGAAGCTGCGCGAGTAAGACAGAGCATGGTCTACTTCCGCATAACCGATGTCATGCAGCACGCGATGCAGATCGAGAGGCTTGAGCGAATAGGCGCATTTCCCTTCCTGCTCCCGGTAGAGCTGGAACTTCTCGAATTCTCGGCTCTTGGCGGGCATGTTGAACTCCGCCGCAAAGTCCGCCTTGTCCTTCTCGTTACGCTCGCGATACTCGTCCTGCGCTTTCTTGACCTTGTTGCGTTCGTCGAGGGGGCGGGACAGGTCGCGAGCCATCTCAATATGCACGGCTGCTGGCGAGCCGTAGACACGCACCAGGGCGTTCAACACCTTACGCGCCTGATTGAGAGCACGTAATACCACCGGGTTGCGAGGCACATCGAGTTCGTCGTTGAGGACCATGCGTCCGTCCTTGTCGCGACCCGAGTAGAGCGGCGGGAGGTAGGTCTGGTTGCCTGTTCCTGCTTCGTGCAACTGGCTGTGGTGGTAGCCGGCAGCCATGCAAGCTTCGTCATAACGAAGACCGGCCTCCATTTGCGGCACGATCTTGCGCAAAGCTTTAAAAGATAGGGCATGGAACTTGTCGAAGCTGATCTCTGAGAGCGCTTCGAGCATCTTTTCGCCGCCGGGCGAATCCAGTTTGCGCAGTTCTGCCGCTACCTCGTCGCCGTCTTTATAAACGGAAAGCACGCGTGCGATTTCATCAAATAAAGTCGGGGTGCCGTCGGTTGGCACCGGCCATGCTTTCCCATTCGGTTTCGAGCCCTTTGTCCTTGAGCGTCTTGCGTATTTCCTGCCAGGCGGGGAAGCTTGACAAGTTTTCCCGCCTCCGGGTCTTTAGCTAACATCGCCAGCCTGCTTATCGGAAGGAGGGTAGCTCAGGCCGGAGAATTTGAACCCGTCCGGCAACTTAGTCCAGCTTTGGTCAATACGGCACGCAATTGCTTGTAGGTGAGGTCGCCTACTTGCTTATAGGGCAGTGGCAGAGCGGCGCTGCGCTCGTCTTCGTTAAGCGGCCGCGTAGCGCATCGACGACGATGCGCAGGTTGTTCAGGCGGGTAAGCCAGACGTGGCGCTCGGCGGTGAAGCTAGCTTTGGGGGCACGATATTCTTCTTTTTCGAGTGCATTTGCCCAGCATCTTCAGGAGGTCGGCACCGGATAGCGGCGGCTTCTGTTCCCAGAACAGGCCATCTTATAGTCCCCGCTGCCGAGAATCGCAGTTTCAAATTCAGTGCCAGCGTGAGGGTTACCGAGTTCGCGCTGACGTTGGAACAGGAATACCAATTCATCGCCCAGCAATCATTGAGTGCCTTGCCATAGTCACCCTGCTTGTTGCGCTGGGCCTCGGGAAATTCAGCTAGCACCATTTCTGCCGCGCTACGGTAGCTCTTTTCGGCCATACGCCGCTGCGTGTCGTCGAGCCCTTTCTTGACCAAGCCACCTTCCCCTTTGGCATCGGCGTCGGCTTTCTTTCTCTCGGCGCGACTGATCCAGTGAAAGCCCCGTCTTGCACACGTGGTAGATAACTCTTGCCCATTCCTCGTCGCTCAGACGACGGTCCGGAGATCCATCGACGCGCAAATGCCAGGGAGAATCTGTGGGCGGTTGACGAAGCTGCTGAGTATCGGTGATTAAGCCGGTTCGTTTGAGCAGACGCGCAAGCGGTGAGTCGCCAAGCTCGACGCCTTAAGCGCCGGCGCGTCAGCCGTGCCGTGCGCCGCGCCAGATTCAGGGATTCCCCCTTCCTTGGCGGTTTTTCCGCCTTGTCGAAACAGCGCACTCCCAGAACAACGATGCGGCTTTCGCCCAGCACACCAGCGACGGATGCAATGCCGATGTCAAAGCCAAAAATGAGTGATTCCAAGCTCTTGTCGGCCATGCGATCCTCCTCCATAATCTGTCCTATTGTAGTTATCCGGGGTGAGAGCCGATTTGCTACAATAAAGGTGAATAACCTGTATCCGGCCCGACGGGAAAGCTCGTCGACCTTCATGTCGCGCCCGGCAGGGTGCACCTACAGTAGACTTCCGAGCGCGACCTTGGACCATCCTCACTTCATCAGCTGCTCTTTCTAATACCACCGCGCCCAACCCGTCTCGGCTTCAACCGTCGCGTTTTCGCGAGTTCCGCCTCCAGCAGCGAACGTCCTTGAGGTCGAGAAATTTTGAGTACATAGGGGTCTTTGATGGCCTCTTCTGGGGTGACGATATCGCCGGGCTGCAGCTGGCTGCCTCCAGCAGGGCAACGATGTCGCCATGGACACCTACGTAGTCAGGATTCACCAAGGTGAGGTTTCTCATGCCTGCTCTCCATTCGCCACAGCGCGGGTAGCCGTACCTTGAAGATGGCATCGACTTCCCGCGTGCGAGCCTCAGCTTGCCGGAACGTTCGGTCTCGTCGAGGGCGGTGGACAGGGAGCTGGGGCGGGCATCAGCTTATCTCGATCATTTCGCGCAACATACCATTGTTATACGTCATATAAATCAATCGACGGTGTCATACGTCGCTTCTCGCTAGCTAAGCGGAGGGCGCCCAGCGCCTGCTCGACCGAACGGATGTATGCTGGTATCAGGGGGCGGCGTACGCCCGCTCGTCACCTTGTCCGAGCGTGGAATGTATGAGGCCATCGATGCGCGTCGCGCGCGTTCCGATTCTCTTGCGGCACCCTAACAGATGCGGTCTCCGGCAATCCCGATGCAGATCAACACCGCCTCCGGCACTTTACCGGGCGGGTAAGGTCGAACACCGACTGCCGCTGCACTGGCCATGATCAGCGCAGCAGGCTTGATGCATATCAAAGCCGACGAAATTACAGAGGATATCTTTTCTCCTATGAGCACTCTGACGCAAGAACAGCTTCTGCAGTTGACCGAGCGCATGAGCGCCCGGAAGGCCCTCCTGCTGGAGGAAATCCGTACTGCCCTGGCAAGCTCGTCGCGGCAGCAGTACGCCGAGTTGCTGGGTGAAGGCGGGGATGCCGCCGACGAGTCGGTGGCGAGCCTGCTGCGCGACATCACGGAATCCGAAGTGATCCGGGACGTGGGTGAGGTCCGTGACATAGTCGCCGCGGAGCAGCGCCTGGCGGCCGGGCGCTACGGCACATGCATCGACTGCGAGACGGCGATCGACCCCAGGCGACTGGAGGCCTATCCCACGGCCAAGCGCTGCCTGCCCTGCCAGCAGCATCGCGAGAAGACACGCGCGGCGTCGAAATACACCGGGCGCTGATGGTCAGACATTGATCACACGTTGAACCTGAAGTGCATGACGTCGCCATCGCGCACCACGTAGTCCTTGCCCTCCAGGCGCATCTTGCCCGCCTCCTTGGCGCCCTGCTCCCCCTTCAATGCGACGTAGTCGTCGAAGCCGATCACCTCCGCGCGGATGAAGCCTTTCTCGAAATCGGTATGGATCACGCTCGCGGCTTTTGGTGCGGTGTCGCCTTTGTGAATGGTCCAGGCGCGCACTTCCTTCACTCCGGCAGTGAAATAGGTCTGCAGCCCGAGCAGATCGTAGGCGGCGCGGATGAGCCGGTTCAGGCCGGGCTCCTCGAGGCCGAGGTCGGCCAGGAACACCTGTTTGTCCTCGTCAGGCAGATCGGCGATCTGTGATTCGATCGCGGCGCAGATCGCGACCACCGGTGCACCTTCTCGGCGCGCGTAGTCGCGCACGCGCTCGAGCAGCGGGTTGTCGTCGAAGCCGCCCTCGTCCACGTTGGCGACATACATGGTCGGCTTCATGGTGAGCAGAAACAGCGGGCGCAGAATCTCCTTCTCCTCCTCGTACAGATCGACCGCCCGCGCAGGCTGTCCCTGATCGAGGGCGACCTGGACCTTTTCCAGCACCGCGACGAGACGCTGCGCAGCCTTGTCGCCGCCGGCCTTGGCCACCTTGGCATAGCGCGCCAGCTGTTTCTCCACCGTGGCCAGATCGGCCAATGCCAGCTCGGTGTTGATGGTCTCGATGTCGGATACCGGATCCACCTTGCCCGCCACGTGCACGACGTTGGCATCATCGAAGCAGCGCACCACATGCGCGATGGCATCGGTCTCGCGGATGTTGGCCAGGAACTGGTTGCCCAGGCCCTCGCCCTTGGATGCGCCCGCGACCAGTCCGGCGATGTCGACGAACTCGACGATGGCGGGCAGCACCTTCTGCGGCTTGGCGATGACGGCCAGTTGCGCCAGGCGCGGATCAGGGACCTCCACCACGCCGACGTTGGGCTCGATGGTGCAGAACGGATAATTCTCGGCAGCGATACCGGCCTTGGTCAGGGCGTTGAACAGAGTCGACTTGCCGACGTTGGGCAGGCCGACGATGCCGCATTTCAAGCTCATGGCAGTTCCGTTGGAAGGCTGATGATGTTAAGGCCGGTCCGGCGTGTGCAGGCGGTGCATGGCCTTCTCCATCTCGCCGGCGGCGATGAGGGGCCATACCGCGAGCGACTTCTCGATCGCCTCGGAGATGAGCGCGGCTTCCTCCTTGCGCGGCGGTCGCAGCACGAAGTTCTGCACTTCGGCCCGCTCGCCGGGATGACCGATACCGATACGCAGGCGCCAGAAGTCGGGGCCGAGGTGGCGGGCGATGTCCTTCAGGCCGTTGTGACCGGCAGTGCCACCGCCTGTCTTCAGGCGGGCGCTGCCTGGCGGGAGATCCAGCTCGTCGTGCACCACCAGGATCTCGTCCACCTCGATCTTGTAGAAGCTGGCCAGCGCGACGACCGACCGACCGCTGACGTTCATGAAGGTTTGCGGCAGCAGCAGCCAGCACTCCTGCCCCGCTTCGCGCAGCCGGCCGGCCCGGCCATGGAAGCGCGGCTCGTTGCGCAATGCCACGCCCTGCGCATCGGCGAGATTCTCGACCCACCAGAAGCCGGCGTTATGCCGCGTGGCTTCGTACTCGGGACCGGGGTTGCCCAGGCCCACGACCAGTCGCATCGATCATGCTCCAGATGAAAGGTATGCGAGACAGCAAACGACGAGGCCCGCCGGCAGATCGATCACGCTGGCGGGCCTCGCGCTTCGAGCAGGAGGAACGACCTCCCGCGGGCGATTACTTCTTGTCGCCGCCGGCGGGCTTCTTCTCTGCCGCGGGTGCAGGCGCGGCCGCGGCTGCGGCCTCGGAGGTTTCTTCGGCAGCCGCCTCACCCCTGGGTACCTGGATCGTCGCAACCACGAGATCTTCACCGGCACGCAGCTGCACCGATTCCACACCGCTCGGCAGCTTGAGCTCGGACAAGTGCACCGAGTGGCCAACCTGCAGGTTGGCAAGATCGATCTCGATGTATTCCGGGAGATCGGCAGGCAGGCAGTTGATGTCCAGTTCCGTAAGCACGTGGCTGACCGTGCCACCGCCCATCTTCACACCCGGCGCGATCTCGGCATTGACGAAATGCAGCGGCACTTTCATGTGGATCTTGCGATCCTTGGCCACGCGCTGAAAATCGACGTGCATCACGTCCAGACGCCATGGATGCATCTGGTAGTCGCGCAGCAGCACCTGCTGCTTCTGCCCCTCCAGATTCAAGGTGAGGATGGATGCGTGGAACGCCTCCAGCTTCAGCTGCTGCTTGAGCTCCTTGTGATCGAGCTCGATCGGCTGGGCATCCTGCCCGCCACCGTAGACGATTCCCGGTACCCGGGCGGCGTGACGCAGGCGGCGGCTCGCACCCTTCCCTTGCGTCGAACGCGATGTTGCGTTTACTTCAATTGCCATGTCGACCTCCAGTTCAATCCGGCGCCCGCGACCAGGCACCGGCCCTGCGATAAACCCTGGCGTGCAGTCGGTGTGTCCGACTGCAGCGCGAACTATTCCATGAACAGCGAGCTGACCGATTCTTCGTTGCTGATACGAAGCATGGTTTCGGCCAGCAGTTCTCCCACGGCCAGTTGCCGGATGCGCTTGCACGCCTTGGCGGCAGCCTCCAGCGGAATGGTATCGGTGACTACCAGTTCGTCCAGCGACGAGTTCTCGATGCGCTCCACCGCCGGACCGGACAGAACCGGATGCGTGCAGTAGGCGAGCACGCGCTCCGCGCCCTTCTCCTTGAGTGCGGCAGCGGCCTCGCACAGGGTGTTGGCGGTATCCACCATGTCGTCCATGATGATGCAGGTGCGCCCCTTGACCTCGCCGATGATGTTCATCACCGTGGCCACGTTCGGACGCGGACGCCGCTTGTCGATGATGGCCAGGTCAGAGTCCAGGCGCTTGGCCAGCGCCCGCGCCCGCACCACGCCGCCGACGTCGGGCGAAACCACCACCAGGTTGTGATGGCCGTGCTTCCACACGTCGCCCAGCAGGATCGGGGCGGCGTAGATGTTGTCCACGGGAATGTCGAAGAAGCCCTGTATCTGGTCGGAGTGCAGATCCATGACCAGCAGTCGGTCGACCCCGACTGCCTGCAGCATGTTGGCCACCACCTTGGCGCTTATCGCCACGCGCGCCGAGCGCGGGCGCCGATCCTGACGCGCATAGCCGAAGTAAGGAATGGCTGCCGTGATGCGCTCGGCCGAGGAGCGTCGCAGCGCATCGACCATCAGCATGATTTCCATGAGATTGTCGTTGGTCGGCGTGGAGGTCGATTGCAGGACGAAGCAGTCCTTGCCGCGCACGTTCTCCAGCAGTTCGACCATCACCTCGCCATCGCTGAAGCGACTCACGTTGGCTCGACCGAGGTGAATGTTCAGGTGTTTGACCACGTCCTGGGCAAGCTTCGGATTGGCGTTGCCGGTGAAGACCATCAAGCTGTCGTAGGCCATATTCCTAGCGGAGGACAGGCGGAGCGTGCTCGCCCCGGCGCCTCTTGCTCTCCTTCAAAGCGAAACAGCCGCAAACCTGCGGCTGTTCTCGTCCAACGCCCGCCTCCGCGAACCGCGCGGACATGCCATTTCCCATCTCGCGGTTGCCAACCCCGACCGGCCAGTCAGGGCTGGGGAGGTAGGATTCGAACCTACGCATGCCGGAATCAAAATCCGGTGCCTTAACCAGCTTGGCGACTCCCCAACTTGGCGCTGCACCGCGCATACGGCGCGCCGCCGCGAAAACTCTGTCATGCCGCCCAGTCGACCAGAGGATGCTGGTCTTCCCCCCTGGCGACGAAGCCTTGTACATCAGCCGGCCTGGATTGATACAACTCGGTCGCTTCCTGCTCCGAGGCGAACGCCGCGAACACGCATCCGCCCGAACCCGTAACGCCGGCAGGAACGAACTGCCTCAACCATCGAAGGTGGCGTGCCACGTCGGGATGCTGCCGGCACACGACCGTTTCGAGATCGTTGCGGCCTGGCCACGCAGAAAAGCGTCGTATTTTGATGGGATCGGAATTTCGTGTCAATTCAGGGTCGCTGAACACCCTGGCAGTGGACACCGGGGCCGGCGGCACCAGCACCAGGTACCAGGCCGGCGGCAGGTCGACCGCCTCCAGGTGCTCGCCGATACCCGTCCCGAATGCACTACGGCCGAACAGAAACACGGGTACGTCGGCGCCCAGCTGCAGGCCGAGCGCCTGCAGCTGCGCGCGCGGCCAGTGCAAGCCCCACAGGCGGTTGAGTGCGAGCAGCACGGTGGCTGCATCGGAGCTGCCGCCGCCAAGCCCGCCGCCCATGGGAATGCGCTTGTCCAGGCCGATGTCCACGCCGGCGTCGATACCGGCCTCGGCCTGCAGCAGGCGTGCGGCACGCACGCACAGGTCCTGCTCCGGCTCGACACCCGGCAGGGAATCGAGCAGCCGGATGTCGCGGTCCGCGCGCGGCCAGAAGCGCAGCGTGTCGGCGCAGTCGATGAAGCGGAAGACTGTTTCCAGAAGGTGATAGCCGTCCGGCCGGCGGCCGGTGACGTGCAGGAACAGATTTAACTTGGCCGGCGCCGGCGCCACCAGCGGTGCGTTCATGTCAGGATGGCTCGAGGAAGCACTGCAGTCGCGCCGCCTGCGTCCGTCCGGCCCGGAGCAGCACACATCGCGATAGCCGTGCTTCGTCAACGCTCGGCGGCGAATGCATCGGCTGCGCTGCCAGCAGGCTCCACGCTCCAGCGCTCGATCACCAGGCGCATGCGCAGCCGCTCGCCGGCCACATCGAGCTTGGATGGCAGCCCCCGCACGCCCGCACCATCCCAGCCCAGGTAGGACACCTTCCACCCGGCCTGTTGCAGGG
This sequence comes from Burkholderiales bacterium, assembly GCA_026125625.1. Lineage (GTDB taxonomy): Bacteria > Pseudomonadota > Gammaproteobacteria > Burkholderiales > SHXO01 > SHXO01. The sequence goes on from JAHCKU010000002.1 coordinate 14,869, forward strand.
ACTGCGGCCGTCCATCGACGCCGCGCTCGAACTGGGCAGCCGCCTCGGGCCAGGCCAGGCCGCGCACCCAATACGGCAGCGCTTCCAGCGGCAAGTCCCAGCCGAGCACCTCCAGCGCCAGTTGCCTGAGGTCGTCGGCCTGGTATTGCTTGCCATCCGCGGTGATCAGCGATGCGCCTTCCGGCCCTTGACGCAGGCGCGCCACCGACGTGCCGATGGGCGAGGAGAACGCCAATTCATCCAAAGCGGATTGGTGACGCCAATGCACGCGCCCGGGGAAGCCTTCATTCGCCACGCGCAGGTTGATGCGGCCGCCCAGCTCGAACGCCTGCGCCTCCTCCGGCACGACCACATGCGTAGCCGGCCTGGGGGTCAGACCCGTGCACGCACTCAGCGCAAGCAGGGTCAAGCCTGCAGCGAGGGCGCGCAGGCGGATGCCGCGGGACACATGCCAGGGCCGTGGGCTTGCGCCCGGCGGCAGCGGAAAACGGTTCGGATGCGTGTGCATGCTGCTCGAATGATTGCGGGATGCGAAGCGCCGCTGAGCGCGCAGCGGCCTCGCACAACAGCCTGCTAACGCATGAAGCGCTGGACCGTCTCCTGCAGCAACTCGTTGTCGCCATGCTCCAGCAGCGCGGAACGCCACAGCTGTTCCGCTTCGGCCTTCTTGCCCTTGGCCCACATCACCTCGCCCAGATGAGCCGCGATTTCCGGATCCGGGCGACGTGCGTACGCACGCTGCAGGTAGTCGAGGGCTTCCTGGAAGTTGCCCAGGCGATAGTGCACCCAACCCATGCTGTCGAGGATGAACGCATCGTCCGGCGCCAGCGTCAGCGCCTTTTCGACGTACTCCCTGGCTTCGCTGTAGCGATCGGTGCGATCGGCCAGCGTATAGCCGAGCGCATTGTAGGCCTGGGCGTGATCCGGCTTGAGCTCGATCAGCTTGCGCAGGTTGGTTTCCACCACGTCGAGCTTGCTCAGCTTCTCCGCAGCCAGCGCCGCGTCGTACAGCAGATCCGCATTGTCGGGCTGCTTCGCCAGTGCATCCGCGAGCAGGTCGTAGGACTCCTGATAGGCCTTGGACTCGCGCAGCAGCTGCGCTTCGGCCTGGATCAGCAGGGTGCGCTGCTCCTCGCTGGCGACCTCCACGTTACGCAGATAGGTGCGCGCCTCCGCCAGCTTGTTCTGGCGTCCGAGCAGGAAGGCATAGCGCGCCTGCGCGGCCACGTACTGATCGCCGCCTTTGACCTGCGCATACCACTGCATCGCCTCCGGTGCGCGCTTGCGCTCCTCGTAGGCCTGACCGATATAGAAGCGCAACATGTCCGGATCACGATAGTTCAGCTCGAGCGCACGCTTGAGGCTGGTATCGGCCGTGTCGAACTCGTCCAGCTGCAGGGAAAGCAATCCGATCGTGACCAGGATTTCGGGGTTGTCCGGTTGCGCCTCATGCATGAGCTGATACTGCGCGCGCGCCGCGGGCAGCTGCTTGGCGTTGATCAGCATGCGGGCGTATTGCGCGCGCGCGTCGCGCGCGTCGGGATGCGCCTCCAGGAACGAGGCAAGATAATCGGATGCCTCCTGCGCCGACTGGCGCTGCTGGATGAACTGGGCGAGCTGCAGCGCACCCAGCTCCCATTCGGGGCGCAGTTTCATCGCCGCGCGCATCTCGCTCGTGGCGAGATCGTATTTCTCCGCCGCGAAGGCCGCCTGCGCCACCGCCATGTGCGCCTCGGGCAGCTGCTTGTAGCCCTGCGCCAGATCCTTCACCACCGTCAGCACCGCAGCCTTGTCCGGATGCTTGCTCATCAGTGCGTGCAGTTGCAGGAAGCCCTGCGCGGGATCGCCGCCGCCGCTCACCAGGGCCTGCAGGTGCGGCTTGACCTCCTGCAGCTTGTTGCCGGACAACAGCAGGCCGACCAGGCTTTGTCGCGCCTGCGGGTTGCTCTTGTCCAGCTCGTACCATAGCCGGGAGGCTTCCAGCGCGGTGCTCTGCAGGCGTCCGTAGCTGGCAATCTCGGTCGCGCGCCGCGCCAGGCGCGGATCGCGCGTGGATTTCGCCATTTCCAGGTAGCCCTGGGCCGCCAGCTGCAGGTTGCCGCGCTGCCCTGCGATCTCGGAGAGCAGGAACTTGAACAGCAGTTCCTGGTTCAGCGCAGTGTCGGGCAGATCGCTGGCCGGGGGCGGGGAATTCAGGAAGATGCGCCGCGCGCGATCCTCCAGCGACTCCTCCTCACTGCTGTTCTGTGCAATCTGGGTCGTCAGCGCAAAATCGTCGACGGAGGCGGTGATGGGGGGGAAACCGATGGGGTGCTGCGTGGGCTGCTGTGCGCACGCGGCCAGAGCCAGTGCCGCTACGGCAACCAGGGCTTTCAGGTCACAGGTCATGACAACGCTTCCTCACTGAGAGCCTCCACGCGCGTTGCCGGACGCCGGACATGGCAACCTCTGCGGAGTTGGACGACCTGCATCGGGCAATGGTTTCTGCAGGTGCTTCAATATCCGGGCCAGTTTAGGTATATTTGCCGCGCGCCTCAAGCCACCATCCTCGGGGCGTCGTCGGCGCCCTGGGCCGCAGGGTGACGTCCGGCTTGCAGATACTCGAAGCAAGTTCTCTGCCGCTCACTTCCGCTCATGCTCGAAACCTCCAGTACGGATGGCGCTTCCGCAGACTCGACCCTGTCGGCCCACGGCCTTTCCCGTGCCTTCGGCGCCACGCGCGCGGTGGACGGGGTGGAGCTGGAGTTGCGCCGGGGAGAGGTGCTGGGCCTGCTGGGGCCGAACGGGGCCGGCAAGACCACCACCATGCAGATGCTCACCGGCAACCTGGCACCCAGCAGCGGCAGCATCAGCATCTGCGGCATCGATCTGCTCGAACGACCGGCGGCAGCCAAGGCCCGGCTCGGCTATCTGCCGGAGATCCCTCCGCTGTATAAGGAGCTGCGGGTCGATGAATATCTGCGGCTGGCAGCACGTCTGCATCGCGTGCCGCCCGCGCGTGCAATGCAGGCGCTGGAGCAGGCCAAGACGCGTTGCGGCCTGGAGGAGATGGGCCGGCGCCTGATCGGCACCCTGTCCAAGGGCTACCAGCAGCGCGTGGGCATTGCGCAGGCGATCATCCATATGCCGGACGTCGTCATCCTGGACGAGCCGACGGTCGGGCTCGATCCGAATCAGATTCGAGAGATTCGTACGCTGATCCGGGAGCTGTCCGACAGTCACAGCGTCATCCTGTCCACCCACATCCTGCCCGAGGTGGAGGCGGTATGCGATCGCGTGCAAATTCTGCATCGCGGCCGCATCGTGTACAACGACCGCATCGAAGGGCTGCGCCAGTTCCGTGGCGCACCGGCGCTGCTGTTGAACTTCCGCCACGCACCCGCTCTCGACGAGCTCGCCGGGATACCGGGCGTGGGGCAGGTACAGCGCACGCCGGACGGCATGTTCCGCGTCGAGCGCGATGCCACGCTCGATCCCACGGACATGCTGGTACAGACGGCGGTGACGCGTGGCTGGGGACTCACGCATCTGGCGCCCGAGCGCGCCACGCTCGAAGACGTCTTCGTACAGCTGACGCAGCAGGATGCCGCACTCGGGGTGGAGGCGGCCGCGGCATGATCCGCCTGATCGCCATGAAGGAGCTGCGCCTGCTGTTCGCCTCTCCGCTGGCGTGGGTGGTGCTCGCCTTCCTGCAGCTGATCTTCGCCTGGGTGTTCCTGTCACAGCTGCAGACCTATCTGGAAGTGCAGCAACAGATTGCCCTGCAGCCGGGTGCACCGGGGGTGACCGAGGTGGTCGTGGCACCGCTGTTCGCCACTGCCACCATCGTGCTGCTGATGGTGGTGCCGCTGCTGTCCATGCGCCTGGTGGCGGAGGAGCGGCGTGCGCAGACGCTGCCGTTCCTGATGTCATCACCGGTGTCGATCACCCAGATCGTGCTGGGGAAGTATCTGGCGCTGATGCTGGTGCTGGTGCTGGCCATCGGGCTGATCCTGCTCATGGCGCTGTCGCTCTATGCGGCGGGACGGCTGGACCTGGGTCTGCTCGCCGCCAATGCCCTCGGCCTGCTGCTGATGGCGGGAAGCTTCGCCGCGGTCGGACTGTATCTGTCCTGCCTCACGGCGCAGCCGCTGCTGGCCGCGGTCGGCACCTTCGCCGTCCTCCTCGGTCTGTGGCTGATCAACATTTCCACGCGTGACCCGCAAAGCCTTCTGCATCTGCTCTCGCTGCTGCGTCATTTCGAGAACTTCTCCAAGGGCATCATCGCCATCCCCGACCTGGCCTACTACCTGGTCCTGATCGCGTTGTTCCTGCTGCTGTCCATCCGCCGTCTCGACGGCGATCGGCTGCGCGCATGAAGACCGGACCGCGCCTGCGCCTGCAGCTGGCGGCGCAGAACACGCTGTTCGCGCTGCTGCTGGTGGCGGCCGCCTTCCTGGTCGTATACCTGCTGCGTGACAGCACCTGGCAATGGGACATCACGCAGAACAAGCGCGGCAGCCTGTCCACCGCCACCCGCGACGTGCTGCGCAACATGGCGGAACCGATCACGATCACCGCCTATGCCACCACCCACGACCCGATGCTGGGCGACGTGCGCACCTTGATCTCCGATTTTCTGACGCCTTATCGTCTGATCAAGCCCGACATCACGCTGACCTTCGTCGATCCGCGCGAACAGCCGAAGGAGACCGCGGCGGCGAACGTGCGCGCCAACGGCGAGCTGGTGATCGAGTACGGAAAGCGCAAGGAGCACCTGAGCACGCTCAACGAGCAGAGCATGGCGAACCTGCTGATGCGCCTGGCGCGCAATCAGGAACGCCTGATCGTGTTCATCGACGGCCATGGTCAGCCCAAGCTCGACGGCAATGCCAATTTCGATCTCGGCCGCTTCGGTCAGCAGCTGCAGGTCAAGGGCTTCACGCTTCAGAGCATCAGCCTTTCGATTGCGCCGGAGGTGCCGGAGAACGCGGCGGTGCTCGTGCTCACTCATCCGCGCGTGGACATGCTCAAGGGCGAGGTCGACAAGCTGGTGCGGCATGTCGAGCGCGGCGGCAATCTGCTGTGGCTGATCGACCAGGAGCCGCTGCACGGCCTGCAGCCGCTGGTGGAGCAGCTGAAGCTGCAGCTCGGACCGGGTGTGGTGGTCGACCCGGCGGCGGCGCAGCTCGGCATCCAGCCGACCATCGCGCTGTCGTCCAACTATGGCTTTCATCCGATCACCGAAGCCTTCAGCCGCTACAACACCGCCTTCCCGTTCGCGCGCGCCCTCGGGCTGCCGCCGGATACCGCGCCGTGGCACGCGAGCGTGCTGGTCGAGGCCGCGCAGAGCGGCTGGGTGGAAACCGGCAATCTCGATGGTGAGCTGCGCTTCGACCCAAACCGGGACGTGAGGGGACCGGCAGTGGTCGCAGTCGCTCTCGAACGCGCACTCGAGGACAAGTCGCAGCGCGTGGTCGTGGTCGGTGGCAGCAGCTTCCTGTCGAATGCGTTCGTAGGCTTGCTCAGCAACGTCGATTTTGGGGTGAACCTGCTCAACTGGCTGGCCGAGGACGAGAATCTGATCACCATTCAGCCCCGCGAGCGCGTCGACGCCACGCTCGAAGTCTCCCGCCCGCTGCTTACGCTTCTCGTATTCGGTTTCCTGTTGTTCCTGCCGGCAGCGCTCCTGGCCGCCGGGGGCATGATCTGGTGGCGCCGCCGGCGCGCCTGACGACCGTGCGTACCGGCTGGCTGATCAATCTTGTGCTGCTGGCGCTGGTCGCTGCGCTCGCCGCCTATGCACTCTATGGCGGCGGCAAGGACGACGCAGCCGGCCATCCGCTCACGAGCGTGGCTGCAAGCGTGGTCAAGCGCATCGTCATCGAGCCCCGCGATGGCCAGGTGATCGAGCTGAACAAGGATGGCGATGAGTGGCTCGTGACCCGCCCGCTGCGCGCGCGTGCCAATCTCACTCAGGTGGAGCGCATGCTGGATCTGCTGGCGGTGCGCGGCAGCGACAGGATGCCCGCAGAGGACCTGCAGCGCTTCGATCTGGATCGGCCTGCGCTGCGAGTGCATTTCGACGATGCCGTCATCGCCTTCGGAACCACCAATCCGCTGTCGCAGCAACAGTACGTACTGGCCGACGATTCGGTGTTCATGATCGGCAGCCACCATCGCAGCGTGGTCCCCGAACGCGTCGAGCGCGTGCTCACGCATTCACTGCTGCGCAAGAACGAGAAACCGGTCGCATTCGAGATGCCGGGGTTCAAGGTCACACACGTGGACGGCAAGTGGACGCTCGATCCGCCGCAGGCAAGCACCGTCAGCCAGGATGATTTCAATCGCTGGGTGGACGACTGGCGCTATGCATCCAGCCTGCTCACGCAACCCAGCTCCGGCAAGGCGCCCGCTGACACCATCAGCCTCCGGCTCGAAGACGGGCGCACGCTGCAAATCGGCGTGCTGCAGCAGGAACCCGAGCTGATCCTGACACGCACGGACGAGAAGCTGACGTTCTACTTCTCGCAGGACACGCGCCAGCGCCTGCTGTCCGGTCCGGGTGCGCAGGCGGCGGACGACGACCCGACCGCCGATGCCGACCCTGCGGCAACGCAGACGCCACCCGCGGCACCCGCCAGCCGATAGATTCGCCATGCCCGAGCTGCCCGAAGTCGAGATCACGCGCAGAGGACTGGAACCGGGCATGCTCGACCGGCGCATCGACCACGTCGTCGTGCGCCACCGCGGGCTGCGCTGGCCGATACGGGAAGACATCGGGCAGCTGCTGCAGGGGCTGCACGTGCGTCGCCTCGAGCGGCGCAGCAAGTACCTGTTGATCGACTGCGAAGCGGGCTGGCTGATCCTGCACCTGGGCATGTCCGGCAGCCTGCGCCTGGTCGCACGCAGCACGCCGCCGGGCAAGCACGATCATCTCGACATCGTGCTCGATGACGGCAAGTGCCTGCGCCTGACCGATCCACGCCGCTTCGGCGCTGTGCTGTGGCAGGAGGGCGAGGCCGGCGAGCATCAGCTGCTGCGGGCATTGGGACCGGAACCGCTTTCCGAGGAATTCGACGCGCACGGGCTGTATCAGCGCACGCGCGGGCGCCAGGTCGCGGTGAAGAACGTGCTCATGGACGCGCACGTGGTGGTCGGGGTCGGCAACATCTACGCCAACGAAGCCCTGTACCTGGCCGGCATCGATCCGCGGCGCCAGGCCGGGGGCATTGCGCTGCGCCGCGTGCGGCTGGTGGACCAGAGATGCGGGCGACGCTCCATGAGGCCATCGACGCCGGCGGCAGCAAACTTGCGAGATTTCGTACGCCGACGGCGGCTGCGGGTATTTCAACGGCAGTATTTCGTCTATGGACGCGCCGGTCAGGCCTGCCGGCGCTGCGGCAGCGCATCAAGGTCACGCGCATCGGACAACGCTCGACGTTCTACTGTCCGCGCTTTGCCAGCGCTAACCAATCGTGGTTTCGTCCTCGGTGCTACGCATCAGCGCAACATATTTCGCCACAGCTGCGTGTGCGTCTCGACCACTCCGGGGTCGGTGATGATGCAGTCCACAGGGCACAGCTCCACGCATTGCGGCGTGTCGAAATGCCCCACGCATTCGGTACATCTGGCCGGGTCGATGAGGTAGATCTCCGGCCCCTGCGCGATGGCCTGATTCGGGCACTGCGGCTCGCACACGTCGCAGTTGATGCACTGGTCGGTGATGCGCAGCGCCATCTGTTCTACTTACCCTCGCTTCCCTTTCCGTTCATGCGCGAGATGCGCTCCAGCACCGCAGGATTGACGAACGGACTGACGTCGCCGCCCAGCGAGGCGATCTCGCGCACCATGGTTGCGGAAATGAACATGTACTGCTCTGCCGGCGTGAGGAACACGGTTTCCACGTCCGGATAGAGCTGGCGATTCATCCCCGCCATCTGGAATTCGTACTCGAAATCGGACACCGCCCGCAACCCACGCAGGATGATGCGCGCCTGCTGCTGGCGCAGGAAATCCATGAGCAGGCCGGAGAATCCCTGCACCGTGACGTTGCCGCAATCGGCCAGCACGATGCGCGCCATTTCCACCCGTTCCTCCAGGGAGAAGAACGGACGCTTGGCGCGGCTGTCCGCCACGGCCAGAACGACATGGTCGAACAGGCACGCGGCACGGCGCACCAGGTCTTCATGACCGCGGGTGACGGGATCGAACGTTCCGGGATAGACCGCCTTCTTCACTTGGACATCGACTCCCCTGCCGCCTGCAGCAATTGGAAATGGACATCGCCCGCACGCGCCTACCGAAACACGCTCCAGCCATCGAAGGCGGGCAGCGGTGCATCCGACTCGAGATACACCATGGCGTCGGGCGCCAGTCGCTCTCGCACCCGTGCGAGCAGCGCACTCCGGTCGGCCTTGGCATAGGGTGGATCAAGGAACGCGACGTCGTATACCGACTTGTCGGAGCGCAGGAATTCTAGCGCATCACCGCGCACCACATGGACTGCCGCTGCACCAAGCGCTGCCGCGTTGTCCTGCAACGCGCGTACGGCACGGGCATCGGACTCGACCATCACCACCTGCCTGGCGTTGCGCGAGGCGGCCTCGAAGCCCAGCGCACCGCTGCCGGCGAACAGATCCAGGCAGATGCACCCGCTCAGATCCTGCCCCAGCCAGTTGAACACGGTTTCGCGCACCCGGTCAGGCGTGGGACGCAAGCCCGGCGCATCGGGAAAGTGCAGCAGCCGGCTGCGCCACGTTCCGGCGATGATGCGCACGCGATTGTGCGCGCCGGCGGCGCTCACCGGCCCTGAGAGGCCGCAACGGCGGGAACGCCGCCGACCACTACGGTGACCATGCGTGCAGGATCGATGCGCCGCCAGAACGCATCGCGGATGTCGGCTGCCGTCAACTCCGCCACCCGCTGCGGGAACACATCCAGGTAGTCCAGCGGCAGGTGATAGAACCCGATGACAGCGAGATAGTCGAGGATCTTGCGATTGCTGTCGATACGCAGCGGAAATCCGCCGATGATGTTCTGCTTGGCGCTTTCCAGCTCGCTCTCGCTCGGGCCGTCGCGCACGAATTCCGCCAGCGTGTCACGCACCACGCGCAACGCCTCATCCGCCTGATCCTTGCGCGTCTGCAGGCCGATGGTGAACGCACCCTGCTGCTGGTATGGCGAGAAGCTGCTGTATACGTGGTAGGTCAGCCCACGGCGTTCGCGCACCTGCGTCATCAGGCGCGAATTGAACCCGCCACCGCCCAGGATGTAGTTGCCGACCCACAGCGCAAAGTAATCGGGATCGGAGCGGCGCAACCCGGGAGCACCCAGCAGCACGTGCGCCTGTGCCGCTTCGTGCCCGACCTCCTGCTGCAGCGGGCTCTCCAGCGGCCGGACCGCTGGCAGGGGATCGATTCCGCTCGCAGGCGGCAGGCCATGGGCCAGCCGCTCGGCGATCTCCTGCGCCTGGGCACGGTCGACGTCGCCGATGATGGATATGACGGCGTGAGCGGCGGTGTAGTGCCGACGATGGAATTCGTCCAGCTGCCCCGCAGACAGACGCGCCACCGCACCCACCTCTCCGCCCGCGCGCAGGCCATACGGATGATCGTCGTAGACCAGGCGCGCGAAGGCGCGCGCGGCGATCACTTCCGGCTTGATGTCCGCCTCGCGCAACCCGGCGATCACACGCTGCTTTTCGCGCGCCAGCACGTCGGGCTGGAACGCCGGCCGTTGCACCACCGCCGCCAGGATCTCCAGCGCACGTTCGAGCTCGCGCGCGCTGCTCAAGGTTCTCAGGGAATAGCCCGCGCGGTCGACGTCGAAAGTGGTGGACAACTGTGCACCGACGTCGGCCAGTCCCAGGGAGATCTCGTCTTCCGACAGGGCTGGCGCATCGGCCTCCGCGCGGCTGCCCATGCGCAGCATGCGCAAGGTCAGGCTCGCGAGGCCGGATGTCGCCAGCGTGTCGCGCGCAGACCCTCCAGGGAAGTCGACGCTGACGTCCAGCATCGGGAGCTGCCGGCTCTCCACGAACAACACCTCTGCCCCGCTGCCGGTCTTCCAGTGCTGGATCGGCGGGGCTGCGCGGGCTGGCTGTACGGTCACCACTTGCATGACGAGCGCCAACCCCAGCACCGCCGCCTGCGTCTTCAGGCTACTCACCATCGCCTCGCTGCGGCTGGACCGGCGTGGGCAGTGGCCTGAGTACCGCCACGGTCATGCCCTCGCTGCCGAAATACCTGGCCGCTACCGCACGCACCTGCTCGGCGGTGACTTCCTGCAACTTCCTGACTTGAATGTCCGTCGAATCCGGCGGCAGTCCGGCGTTGCTCAACACACCGATCTGCCTGGCGCGACCGAACATCGAGTCGCGCTGGAATACCTGTGCCGCCACCGCCTGTGCCCGGGTACGGGCCAGTTCCTCGGCACTGATTCCGTCCTCGGCGATGCGCTGCAGCTGCGCGCGCAGCGCAGCCTCGGCCGCCTCCACGCCATCGCGCGCGGCCAGGGTCGCAGACAGGATGAACAACGCGGGACCGCGCCTGACGGGGTCATAACTGGCACCGGCGGAAACCGCCAGGCGCTGCTCGCGCACCAGAGCGCGTTGCAGACGTGCCGCATCATTGCCGTCCAGGATCGAGGCCAGCACCCACAGCGCGTACGGTTCCCAGTCCGTCTCGACGTTGCGCAGCGCCGGAACGTGCCAGCCGATGTAGATCTGCGGCAGTCCCGCCGCCGCGTTCAGCTCCACGCGCCGGACCCCGCGTTGCCGGCGGCTCTACATGCGCTTTGCGCAGCGGCAGCGCGCGCGACGGTATGCCGCCGAACCACTCGCGCGCCTGTGCCAGCACCTCTTCGGCATCGACGTCGCCGACCACCACGAGGGTGGCATTTCCGGGGGTGTACCAGCGCTCGTACCAGGCACGCGCGTCATCCACCGTCATGTTCTGCAGATCACTCATCCAGCCGATCACCGGCGTCCGGTACGGATGGATGGTGTAGGCGCTTGCCACGAACGCCTCGTACAGCAACGCACGCGGCTGGTCCTCCGTACGCAGGCGCCGCTCCTCCATCACCACGCGGATCTCCTTGGCGAACTCGTCCTCGGTCAGCAGCAGATTCTGCATGCGATCGGCTTCGAGCCGCAGGGCGAGCGGCAGCTGGGCCTTGTGCAGCTGCTGGAAGTAGGCGGTGTAATCCCGATTGGTGAAAGCGTTGTCGCGCCCACCGGCACGCGCGATGACCTTGGAGAATTCTCCCGGCGGGATTTCATGCGTGCCCTTGAACATCATGTGCTCCAGCACATGCGCTACGCCGGTGGTCCCGCTGACTTCATCCATGCTGCCCGCGCGATACCACACCATCGACACCACCACCGGTGCGCGGTGATCGACGTGAATCAGGATCTGCATGCCGTTGTCGAGCCGGTGCTGTGTGATCTGCTCGGCCATCGACGGCGATGCCTGCAGCCATGACAGGAGGCAGATCAGCACACCCCAGGCACGCGAGGCAGATGATGTGGACCGATAACGAAGCATTGGTGCAGTGACGGGCTGGTAAACTTCAGGCAGGGGTGGAAGTCCCTGTTGGCGAATAGGACATGCATCAGTATGTGGGGTTTCCTCAAGGGCGACAAGAAAGACAAGGGCAACGAGCAGGATGCCTCCGAAGCGCGTGCGCAGCCCGAGTCGGACGCAACGCAGACCGAGGCAGGCAAAAGCGGCTGGCTCGCCCGCCTGAAGTCCGGGCTGAGCGCAACGCGCGACAAGCTGGGCACGCAGCTGGGCAGTCTGCTCGGCACGCACACACGCATCGACGAAGCCTTGTACGAGGAGCTGGAAACGCTCCTCCTGTCCGCCGATGTCGGCGTGGCCTCGACGCAGATGCTGCTGTCCGAAACGCGCCAGCGCGTCGCACGTGAGCGCATATCCGATCCGGCACAGCTGAAGGAGGTGCTGAAGCAGGCGCTGCTGGAGCTGCTCGAGCCCGTCGCCAGGCCGCTGGTCACCACTTCGCAGCGGCCCTTCATCATGCTGGTCGCTGGCGTGAACGGGTCGGGCAAGACCACTTCCATCGGCAAGCTCGCCAAGTATTTTCAGAACGATGGCAAGAGCATCATGCTCGCAGCCGGCGACACGTTTCGCGCCGCGGCGGTGGAGCAGCTACGCACCTGGGGTGCGCGCAACGATGTCCAGGTCATCGGCCAGCAGGGGGGTGATCCGGCTGCGGTGATGTTCGATGCCGTGCAGTCGGCCCAGGCGCGCGGCGTGGACATCCTGATCGCCGATACCGCGGGAAGGCTCCCGACTCAGTTGCATCTGATGGAAGAACTGAAGAAAGTCAAGCGTGTGATCTCCCGAGTCAGTGCAGATGCCCCGCACGAAATCATGCTGGTGCTGGATGCCAATACCGGCCAGAACGCGCTCACCCAGGTCAAGGCCTTCGACGATGCGCTGGGATTGACCGGGCTGACCCTGACCAAGCTCGATGGCACTGCGCGTGGCGGAACCATCGCTGCCATCGTGCGCCAGAAACCGATCCCGATCCGCTTCATCGGCGTGGGCGAGGGTATCGACGATCTGCGTCCGTTCGACGCGCGCGAATTCGTCGATGCACTGTTCGATTGAGGCCGGGCTCGCTCCCGCCAGCGGTGTCTCTGGCTGACCGATGGCCGAAGATCGCATGCTCAGCCTGAGCCACGTGAGCAAGCGCTATCCCGGCGGGATCGAGGCGCTGCGGGACGTTTCCCTGTCCATCGAGCGCGGTCAGATGGTGCTGGTGGAAGGCGATTCCGGTGCAGGCAAGAGCACGCTGCTCAGGCTGCTCAGCGCAATCGAACTGCCCAGCGCGGGCAGTGTGCTGGTGAATGGCCAGAATACGCGTGTCCTCGGCGCCCGCGCCCTGGCGCTGCTGCGCCGCCAGTTCGGCATCATCTTTCAGGATCACAAGCTGCTGTTCGATCGCAACGCTTTCGCCAACGTCATGTTGCCGCTGGATATCGGCGGATTCGAACGGCGCGACGCCGTGCGCCGGGCACGCGCGGCATTGGACAAGGTCGGTCTGCTGCACAAGGAAAAGGCGCTGCCGGTTGCGCTCTCCGGAG
>JAHCKU010000020.1 GCA_026125625.1 Burkholderiales bacterium
GCGCCGAGATTCTTGCCGGGATAGAAGCTGAAGGCGGCGGCATGGCCGAGCGCCCCGGCGCGGCGGTCACCTTGGGACGCCCCGTGCGCTTGCGCCGCATCCTCGATCACCGGCAACCGGTGCCGCTGCGCGACGGCACGGATCGCGCGCATGTCGGCCGGCGCGCCATAAAGATGGACTGCGATGATCGCGCGCGTGCGCGAGGTGATCGCCGCTTCGATGCGTGTCGGATCAATGTTGCCGGTTGCCGCATCGGGCTCCACCGGCATCGGCCTGGCACCCGCATGACTTACCGCGAGCCAGGTGGCAATGAAAGTGGAGGCCGGCACGATGACTTCGTCGCCCGGTCCGATGTCGTAGGCACGCAGGATCAGGTGCAGCGCATCGAGCCCGTTGCCGACGCCGACGCAATGCCGCGCCCCGCAGTAGGCGGCAAACTCCTGCTCGAACGCCTCCACTTCTCGGCCCAGGATCCACTGGCCGGAGGTCATCACCCGCCGATAGGCACCATCCAGATCCGTGCGGATGCGGGTGTGCAGACGGCCGAGATCCAGGAATGGGACGATCAGGCCGGCAGGCCGCTCAGGCTGGGACGGGAACGGGTTTGCTCGAGATGCGGATCTCGTCAAGGAAGCGGTCGTAGTCACGGATGTATTCGGACTCGTCGAAGTAGTCGGAGGCCAGTGCCAGCGCGACCGATCCGGACGAGAAGTTGTCCAGCTCGCGCCATACCATCGGTGGCACGTAAAGCCCGTAGTAGGACCTGTTCAGGTGGAAACGCTGCCTGCCGTGGCCGGCATCGAGCACCACGTCGAAGCTGCCGGACATGGCGATCAGGAATTGATGCAGCGCGCGATGGGCATGACCGCCGCGCGCCGATCCGCCTGGCACGTCGTACAGGTAGTAGATGCGCTTGATGTCGAAGGGGATATGGCGCTGCGCTTCGATGAAGGTCAGGTTGCCTCTGGGATCGTGCACGATCGGCAGATCGACGAACTGGCACCGCTCCAGTCCTGCCGCTGCTTCAACCTGATGGGTCTGTATCGCCCTGCTCATGTCGCCGTCCCTACTCCACATCTGGGGTATCGTCGAATTGCACACGAATCAATCCGTCACGGCATGGCAGCAGCGCGAACGCCTGCCCCCGAGCCGCAGCCGGGGCCGCGTGATGTGCCCCGGTCCAGTGCACGATCTCGGCATTGACGATGCGCCGCCCACCGTGACTGGGCATCTGAAACGGCATGAACATGAAAGACTTGAGTAGCCCCACCGCCTCTGCCGCAGTGAGCGCGGAGAAATCCTCGATCTCGGTGCGGTCGAAATCGATCGACCGGCGATCGTAATAGTCGGCCAGCGCCGCATTCTGCGGCTGGCGCGTCTCGCGACCCTCGACGATCGCTTGCAGGTTACGTTTGATCAGCTCGTAGCCGTATGGGTGATGGAGCCGGTACAGGTCCGCCGCCGTGAAGAAGGGCGGCAGCGGAAAGCGGATCTGATCCACGATGTCGCCGCTGTCGATACCCTCGTCCAGTACGTGCAAAGTCGTGCCGGCCTCGCGTTCGCAACGCCGCAGCGGCCACATGCTCGGATAGCAGCCGCGGTATCTGGGCAGCGCGGAAAAGTGAACATTGAAGGCACGTGCCCCGCCCAGATCGGCCATGCGGATGATCTTGTCGAATTGCAGGCTGAACACCAGGTCGCCGGCGTTCAGGCGCAGCGAGGCAAGGTCGGCGGCGAGCCCAACGCCTCGCTGCGTGCACGCACGGCGCAGCGAAGGTTCCCAGGTGTCCTCTCCGGTATCGTTGCGCACTGCCAGCGCGATCAGCTCGTGCACCAGCAGGCCCGTCGCGCGCAGATCATCGATGTATTCCATGCTCGCGCAGGCGAGCTGGCCCTTGCCGCACACGACGATGCGCGCACTCATGTCAGCCGCCCTCCTCCTCCGCCTTGCCAGCGCCAGTCATGGCTCCATCCGCCCGGCGTGTCCAGCAATGCCTCATAGCACTGCAGATCCGCCGCGCTGTCCACCTCGCACCAGCGGCCGTCCACCGGCAGGCAGCGTATCCAGATGCCAGCAGCAATCGCGGCACGCAGCAGGCTGGTGGTGTCCAGACGATCGACGGCGTCCGCGGTCAATGTTCGCACCACCTGCGACAGCTGCTCCCACCCTGCGGGGTGACCGCAAGCAGGCCCATGAACTGGCCGACCGCCCTTCCTCTACGCAGGTTGGACGCCGTCCGATCTCGACCAGGCAGCCGTGCTCCTGGCGGAAGAGTCTCGGCATCCGACAGCGGATCGGCGAAGCGCGCGCGCCACAGCTCGAGCCAGCGGCGGTCATAAGGAATCACGATGTCGCCCTCGGCACTGGCAATGCTGCGCAGCACGTCCGGATGCACAACGATGTCCCCGTAGCAGATCAGCGAGCGGCCAGGGCGTCGCAACGCCTCGCCGTGCAACAGGGTGCCGACCATGTTGGTCTCGGCCCAGCGTGGATTGTGGAGCATGGGCAACGCCCATTGCTCGAGTGCCTGTGCCTGGTAGCCGGTCAGGGCATGTATTTCGTCGATGCCTGCGGCGGCCAGCGCGCGCAGCTTCCATTCGAGGAGGCTGCGGCCGGCCAGGACTGCCAGGCATTTCGGCTTGTCCGCGCCGAGCGCGCCCAGGCGGGAACCGCGACCGGCCACCAGCAGCAAGGCGCGCACGTTCATCCGCGCTCCCGCGCGCGAACGTCGAACAGGCGTTGCACCAGCGCAAGATCGTGAATTGCGCCGGCTGCAGCTCGCGCTCGGATGCCACATGAGACCCAGCATACGGTGCTCTGTCGCGCTCACCGCTTCGATCTCACCCTGCTCCGTCCGCCCGACCACGTGCAAGGAAGTCGGCCGGGTCGTCGCATCCAGTCCCCAGCGATGATAGGAGTTGACTCACCACCACCCCCGCTTCCTGCCAGTCCGGCTCGAAGCGCACGCGATGGCGCGTGGCCACATGCCAGGCTGATCGGCCAGGGCACCACCGAAATGACGCCACAGCAGCTGCGCCCCGGCACACGCCGAGCACCGGCCAGTTCGGTCCCGGGCATGGACCAGCAACGTCTGCTCGGTGTCGTCGCGCACACGCCGAAGTCATCACCGCCGCTGAGGATGAGCGCGTTCAATCGAACGCATCGACGAAGTCGAGCACGTCGCGTCAGTATTCGGGACCGCACACCACACTGCGTCCGGCAGCGCCGCGCGCAGGAAACGATGCCAGTCGTGCGCCAGGGCATCGCGCTGCTCGCCATATTCGCCTTGCACCACGCGCATGCTGATGCCCACGCGCACGACACATCGATCTCAGCTGCCATGCAGCGGCCTCGCATGCGTGCGGCGCAGTCGATCTCGGCAGCCCCGGCCTGCCGCAAGCGCAGGTAGGTCTGCTCGCCGCAGCCGATGGCGGCGGGCAGCCCCAGCTCGGCGCAGCGGATCGCCATGTGCGAGTTTGCTCCGCCGAACGCGGTCACCAGCGCGCATGGTCGCGAGGTGAAGATCAGTCGAAGCCCGGATCCGGCGTTCTCGATGCACACGATCTTGCGGTACAGATCCACCGACGTCGGCGTGTGCGCGTCGATCTCAGCTAGAGCGGCGCTGGCTGCCGGTGCCGACGAAATTCGGCTCACTGCGATGCAGGGTAGCCACGTAGATGTCCCACGCGGACCGCGCAGCAGATGACTGAGCTTGATGGCGGAAGTATCCTCCACCGCGCGCCGGCCCTGATCGGCCAGCGCACGAAATGACGATCGGCGTGATCGGTCAGCGGCTCGATCAGGCTCGATTCGATCGCGGGCCAGCTCACGAACGACAGATCGTCCAGCTCAGCCCTGCAGCTCGCCCCAGCGCGTGAGCAGCGCTGCAGGACATCGAGCGTGCGCGTGAACACGGGGTGGCTTCCTCACGCCCGGCGATGGCCCGACCGGCGTAGGTCAGGAGATCGTCCGGGTGATGTGATCGAGCCCGGCTTCACCCAGCAGCGCGGCCAGTCCGCTGCGCTCGGCCTGGCGCAAGGCGAACGGTTCACCATCCTCGGGACATTCGCTCAGCGGCTCGCCGAAAAGATCCGCCACATCGTCGTAGCGCCGCGAGGTGATGTCTAGGTGCCAGGACAGATGGCCGAAACGGGCGAGGAAGACGTCGCGGTCCTGCAAGCCTCTGCACACGGCATCGTATTGCCGCAGCGCCGGATCCGGTCACCGTGCAGGGACGCCGCGCTTGAACTGCGCCAGCCGCCTATCGTCGATCACTTCGCGATCACGGGCCGATCGCAGCAGCGCTTCGGCGATGAAGGCATGGCGTGCGATGACGGCGAAAGGAAGGGTACCGCTGCGCAGGCAGGCGTCGAGCCGGTCCACCGCTTCGATCAGGTGGTCATGCGGCGACGCACTGGGCGGGACGGGGCCGCCGGTTGATCTCCACCAGCCCTTCGACCATGCGCGCTGCGCACGCGCCAGCGTAGCCTGCGATGCCAGGTTGACGTTGTCCCGCGTGAGGCGGGTCAGCGCTGCCGCATACGCGGCGAATTGCGCGGACGACAGAAGGCCCGGATAGCGGGCGCAGAAGGTCTGATTGAAGTCGAAATCCACGCAGGTCGAGGCGATCTCGAACTCGATCTTGTCATGCAGCTCGGGGTGGTGCTCCAGCCGCTCGAGCCAGGCGTCGACCAGCAGCGCGCCGGTATTTGCATCGACTTCCTGCGGCAGCAGGGAATTGAAGCTGGCACGGGTGTCCACGTAAGGCCTGCCGTTCAGCAGCAGCATCAGCTCCACGTTCGGCAATTCGCGATAGCCCATGAAGGCACGCGCCTCGCGCCACGCGCTGCGGGTGATCAGCTGCCGGTACAGGGAGGCGGCCAGCGGCCGCGGATTCAGTCCGATCAGCTCCGCCGGGTTCCAGTCCGGCATCACGCCCAGGATCGAGCGGCTGCCCAGCACGCTGG
The DNA here is from genome assembly GCA_026125625.1 of Burkholderiales bacterium. Taxonomy (GTDB): domain Bacteria; phylum Pseudomonadota; class Gammaproteobacteria; order Burkholderiales; family SHXO01; genus SHXO01. Next base: position 4,969 of record JAHCKU010000020.1, read on the forward strand.
TGCGCGGCGCGGCTGCATCGCGCAGGTGGTTGTCCAGGAAAACCAGCTGGCGCGCCACACGCCGTTCAGTCACCGGATGCCAGGCGTCGGTGCAGGCAATACGCCGGACCTGCAGCAGCACCAGCTCGCCCGCGCACGTGAGAGCGAACTCGACGTCCACCGGCGCGCCTTCGGACAGCGCCTCGATTTCGCGGATCAAGGTCAGGAAACGCGTCACGCGCGGCGACTGCACGTGCGCCGGCGGTGCGTCGCGATACACCATCAGCGACTTGTGGATGCCGCGCCCGGCGGTGACGGCATCCGTGGCACCGGTTTCGTCGTCGAAGCTCAGCACGTAATAGGGTGCGCCGTGCGTGAGGTCGTAGGAGAGGATCACGCCCGCCACGGCGACGTCGTGCAACATCGGCTGCACCAGCACCTGATCGCGCGGATTGCCGGTCATCGCCGCCACCACCGCATCCACCGCTGCTGCGACCTCGGCTGCGTTCGTGCTGTCGACGTCGAGCCGGGTCAGGAAGGCGCCGGCCATCGACGAGGACTGCCGGTCCTCGGATTGCGCGCTGCTGCGCACCGCCACGCGTACGCCCGCCATCGTGCTGCAGATGGCGTGGGCGAGCTGCGTGCGCCGCTGCGACCAGTCGGCAACGGTGAAGTACATCAGATCGAGGATGCATGCGCTGCTCAGCCGTCCGCGCAGGCGCTCCAGCGTTTCCGCCTTGGTGCCGAACTGGAACGGTACGGCGGTTGCAGGCCGGACATCTGCAGCATGCAGCGCTGCGGGGATGGTCAGATCGGTCATGCCGCCACCCCTGAGGAATGCGGATCCTGTTCACGCCGCACCGCATCCGGCGGCGTGCCATCGACAGGCAGCGACAGCAGAGCCAGATGCTTGAGCACCGGATGGATGACGAAGTAGGTGTGCCCAGCGTGCATGTCCTGGGGCTGCGCCTGCGCTGCTGCAGCGCGCATGTCATGCAGCACGCGAATCAGCAGGTCGGCGCGAATGGCCGGGTCATACAGACCATCGACGTCCATGCCCAGTGACGGCAGCGGATAGCGCCGACGCATCAGTACCGGTCCGGTATCGATACCTTTCTCGAGCAGAAAGGCGCTGGCGGCGCAGCCATGCTGCTCGAGGATCGAGTAATAGACGGTGGTGCTGCCACGATAGTCGGGCAGCCAGCCGGGATGCACGTGCAGGAACGGTGTCCCCATGCCGAGCAGGCGGCTGCCCACGATCTGCCCGGCATAGCCGGAGAAGATCACCAGGCTTGGCCGCTGCGCGGCCAGCAACGCTTGCAGCGCGGGGGCGTCGAGATCGCCCTCCGGCAGATGATGGACAGGCCAGCGCGCTCGCGCACAGGTTTCGTCCAGGGAAATCGTCGGATCCGGCAGGGCCACCGACGAACGCGCGTTCGCTGCTGTACAGACCGCAGCAGGCGCGACGGGCAAACCATAGATCACCACTGCCGCCAGCTCGATGCCGGCGGCGGCCAGGGCCTGGGCATAAGCCCGCGAGCGCACGGTATGGCCGGCGAGCAGGACTACACGACTGATCATGGCAGCATCACCCCTGCATGCAGCGCGCAGCGTTCCACCAGCGCCCGCTCCATATCGATGAGCCGGGCTGCATGAGCGCAGTGGCCGGCAGGGACCATATGCGCCAGCGCGCTGAGCGTATCCATGCACTTGAGCAGCGCGTTCAGATAGGACAGCGCGGACGAATGTCGTGCCGCCGCCACGAGCACCAGCGCGAACTCGACGTACAGCACGAGATCGCGATAGCCGGCGTCTTCCAGCGGCCGCCAGTCGGGATCGTATGCGTAGTGAATGCGCTTGCTGACCTCGAAGCGCTGCACCAGCCGATCGAGCCCGAGATCGCGCGCTGCCTGCAGATCACCCTGCTCCAGGTTCGACTGCAGTTGGCGGAGCAATTGCGCCGTCGGCCCGGCCGCCTGTTCGTCGCCGGCCGCGCGTGCCTGCCACAGTGCTCGCGCCGCATCGCGCGACGCGCGCCATGCATGCAGGAAATCAGCGCCGGCATACGTCGAGAACGCGTATGTCTGACGCTGCTCGAGCAAATCGCCCGATGCGTATTCGTAGGTGATGGCCCGCGCCGTGCTCATTGCACCCCCAGCCGGGTCAGGATCGAGGTGATCCTCGCGTCCGGGTCGGGAGCGTGCCGCGCGGTGTCCAGCATCAGATCCGCCTGCGGCGGTTCGAATGCAATGTCCACGCCGACCACGTTGCGCCGCTCGCCGCGCAGCGCAGGCGCGTACAGATCCTTGGCATCGCGCGCTGCCAGGACTTCCAGCGGCGCATTCAGGTAGATCTCGAAATAGCGCGAGAAGCGGCTGCGATTGGCGGCGCGCACGTCGGCGAACGGACACAGGATGCAGCACACCACGTCGATGCCTTGCTGGTCCAGCCAACGACACAATTCCACCATGCGTGCCGCATTGCGCCGGCGTCCGGCCACCGTGTATGCCTCGTCGCTGCCGTCGTCTTCGAACATGCGGCGCACCACGTCGCCATCGACCAGCACCACGCCCTTGTCGGTCTGCCGCCAGCGCGCGACCAGGGCCTGACCGAGCGTGGTCTTGCCTGCCCCCGACAGCCCGATGATCCAGATCACCATCGTTGCGTCCCCTAACGCAGCGCCAGCAGCGCTTCGATGTTGGCCAGCGCGCCGGCTGCCACTTGCGAGGCGAAGCCGTAGTGCGGCGCGAAGAATGCCTGGCGCAATTCCCTGCGCACCACCCGCTGCTGCTCCCAGGCCGCATGGTCCTCGATCAATCGCTCCAGGGACTTGGCGCTGCACGGGTCGGTATTGGTCACCACCTGCCGGATCAGGATGTCCGGCGAGTCTGCTCCGGTGAGCGGATCGGCATCGGCGCCAGGCACGTTCAGCAACAGCAGCGGTCGGTCGGTGTAGATGGCGCCGAACGCCGGTCCGCCGTAGTCGCACAGGACCACGTCGGCCAGGCGATACAGCTCGACGTTGTCCGACGAATCGGTGATCAGCGCTTGAACGGCAGCTTCTGAGCGTTTCGATCATTCCGGCTGCTCCACCGACATCAGCGGGTGGAGCTGGCCACGATGTTGTGCGCTGTGCCAGCTCACCGATCGCGCTGGCGTGGGTGGAAAACGGAGGAAAGCGTGCTCCAGGTCGGCAGCCACACCAGCGTGTGCCGCGACGGCTCGCAACCGTAGCGCCGCCAGGTCCTGGAGGGATTCCTGCGCCTGAAAGAAGGTATCGAAGCGCGGATAACCCACTTGCACGATGCGCGCGGAAGTGACGGCGGCCAGTGCCTCGGCATGGTAGGGACCGAAGCACAGGATTACGTCGTACAGATCGTTCCACTCGCGCAGGTTCCAACCGGCCTTGCCGATCGCGTACATCATGCGCACGTTGACGTGCGCGAGGCGCTTGATCAACGGTTCCCCCGACGGATCGATCGGATGGTTGCTGACCATGCAAGCGTACTTCGTGTTGCCATCGAGCCGCTCGCTCACCGGCGCGCAGCCGATGCCCGCCTCCGCCGCAAGGCGCTCGATCTCCACCGCCGCGCTGCCGACTCCGGCATTGACCACCTCCAGCCGTTCGCGCGGCAAATGCGCCCAGATGGCGCGATAGTGATTCGCCAGCTCCGGGATGTGCATCAGGAAAGCCAGGCGTTGGATGCTCGATGCATCCGGCGAGGAGATCGGGCTATCTTCCGTTGCCTGAGGCCAGCCGGACATGGCATCGGCAGCTGCTGCCGCCTTGTCCACGTCGAGCGTGAAATCGCGCTGATACATGACCGGATGCGATCCGGAGACGGCATCACCCAGCAGATAGCGCAGGTCATGGCCCAGCGCGGCCGCGAGCGTGGAGAAGTAGAAGTAAGGCACCTCGGGGTAGTACAGCACCAGCAGCCGGCATCCGGGCTGGGCGAACAGCATGTTGGTGAATGCCGCTCCGGTCGGGCCGGCGATGAACGCCGCTTCGGAGAACAGTTCGATCTGCTGCGTGAGCGACAGCGTATCGGTGCATACCACTTCGAAGCCGTGCTGCACGAACGCCTGCTCGACGTCATCCTCATTGACGAGGTTGCGGTAGCTTGCCTTGCCACGACGCAGGTAGAGCTTGCGGCACGGCGTAACGCCGGCGGCCGGGCTGCGGCCGAGGCGCTGGCGCAGGAATGCGATCGCCTCGGGCGCGAACAGTATGTCCTCCGCCCGCGCCACCGCCCCGTCGCGATAGTCCACCGGCAGCCAGACGCTCGGGCCGCACACCGCCAGCTCCTCCACGTGTACCCGCTCTCCATTGCCGATGGCGAGCAGCTCCCTGCCCGGACACACGCGCTCCAGTGCCTCGATCAGATTCGGATGCAGCCCGGCGTCGATCAGAAGCGGCCAGCCATGCAGGTCCTCGCATCCCTCCAGGGCCTGCAGGCGTGGCAGATACTCGAGCAGCCAATGGTAGTAGTTGCCGCTGGCACGCCCGCACAAGTAAATGCCGCGGGCGATGCGGCGCGTCGCCCTCGCCTTGCAGGCGAGCAGTACGGCATCTCCGCAGCGATGGCCGATCGCTCCCACGGTGATGTCGACCTGCTGATCGGGATAGCGCAGGGCGGTGTCGTACAGGACAATGCGACCGTCGCCCGCGAGCAGCAGGCTCTCGCCGCCGATGACATCGATCGCCTGCAACTGCGCACGATAAACCTCCGGCAGGCGCGCGGACGAGCGCTCCGGCCACCACGGGGTGCCCTCGATGCGCGGAAACGGCACACCGATCTTCCGCGGAGCGCGCACCACCTCGTAGCGCTGTCCATGGGCGCGGCAATAGCGCTCCACCGTGGACAGCGGAACGTACGGCGGCGGGGCGGTTTCGACGATCGGCGCGCCGGCGGCGAGCTGGCGGAACAGGTCTGCATAGGCCTCGAACACGCCGGCGTTGTCGTATAGCCTGGGCAGTGCGTCGCGAATGCGCTGCGACAGCTGGGCGCGTCGCTGTGGATCGCGTCCCAGCTGCAGCGCGATCTCGACATACCGATCGGGATTCTCGGCCACGCAATCGGTGATGCCGAGCAGGCGGTAGTAGCCGGGCAGAAAGCCGGAACGCCCGTATCCGTCCGGCCAGGTCACGATCGGTGTGCCGCAGGCCAGCGCGAGATGCGAGGTGGTGGCGCCGCCGTGATGAAAGGAATCGAGGATCACGTCGCACATCGACAGCAGGCCGAGGAAATCCTCTGTCGTGCGCTGCCAGTCGACGAACAGCAGGCGCTGCGCGCCGGCGCCCAGCACTTGCTCCAGGCGCGCACGCAGCAGCTCGTCCCACGCTGGATTGGCGTGATCGCGCACGAATACGATGCGTGCCGCCGGATCGCCCTCGAGGATCCCGGCCAGGGCAGCGTCCATGTCCGGATGGACTTTCTGCAGCTTCATCGGACACAGATACAGCGTCGCCTGATCCGGCAGTCCATAGCGTGCGCGCGGCGGGATGGATGCGGGCAGCGCCGGCGACTCCGAAGGAACATCGGCAGAGTCGGCAGCAGCAGCCGCTCACTGTGCTGAGCGCCGTCGCTCTCGATCAGAGCGCTGGAGACGAAGTAGTCGAGCGCCGGCACGCCGCTGGTATTGGAGTGCCCCTGCAGCACGCATTGCACGCGCGCCAGGCGCGAGAAGCTGAGCAACCAGGTGAAGGGGTCCATGCCGATCTCGGGATAGACCAGCAAATCGAGCTGCTCGCGTTCGATCAGCTTGCGCGCGACTTCCAGCGAAGTAGGCTCGAGGCGGACGTGTTTGGTGCATGCGGCGGCCAGCGCCTGCATCTCCTTGTCCTGTTTCTCCCCGATCGTGAACAGCACCACCTCGAATCCTTCGCGGCGCGCGAGATCGGCAATGATCGGATTGAAGAAACGACCCACCGAGTGCCGGTAAAAAAAGCGCGACACGAAGCCGATGCGTAGCCGTTCCTGGCCGGCGCGAGGCTGGATTGCATGTGCGGCGGTATAGGCGAGGCGTGGACATGCGGATTGCATCATCCGGGCGATCTTCTGCAGCAGATCGCGGTCGTGCTCGCCGTGATACGCCAGATAGAAGCAGGTCTCCGGGTAGCTGAGCAGCTCGCGCTCGCTCAGCTGCACGCCTTCTTCCTGCAGCGCATCGACATCGCGTTCCAGGCGCGCACGCTGGCTGGCGATGTCGTCCCTGCTCAGCAGGATGGGACGCAGCGCCAGCGCAGCCTTGAGCCGCAGCGCGTCGTTCTCCGAGCGTGCCCGCGCCGCATGATAGTGCTGCAAAGCGCCTTCCAGGTCACCCAGGCGCTGCAGATTGCCGGCATGACCGACCAGGACCGCCGTTGCCGTTGGATCGAGTGCCAGCGCGCGCTCGTAGCAGGCACGGGCCGCGGTCAGATCCCCGTTTTCGCTCAACGCGGTTCCCAGTCCGGTCAATGCGGGTGCGAAATCGGGATCGAGCGCGAGCGCACGCTCGTAGGCTTCCCTGGCCTCGCGCCAGCGCTCCTGGCGCAGGCGCAGATTCCCCAGATTGTTCCAACCCTCGATCAGGCCAGGCCACAGCGCCAGCGCACGCTCGAGCACCTCCTCGGCGAGTTCGTCCTGCCACATCTCCAGGTGCACTACGGCCAGATTGTTCAGTGCCTCGACATGCATGGGTGCCAGCTCCAGCGTGCGCCGATAGGCCTTGATCGCCTGCAGATGGCGGTGCCGCGATGCCAGCAGCACACCCATGTGGAAATGCGCCTGCGCGTCCTCAGGCGCCAGCCGCGCTGCTTCCTCGAGCGCCGCCAGCGCCTCGCGCTCGCTCGCGGCGTCGCGCGCCAGCAGCATGCCAAGGTTGAGATGCGCGCAGGCGAGGGCTGGATTCACGTCGATCGCCTGGCGCAGGCGCTGCTCGGCCTGAGTCGTCTGCCCCAGCTTGAGCAGGACGTTGCCAAGATTGTTGAGCGCTTCGCCCGATCGACCGTTGCACGTTACCGCCCGCGCATAGGCCTCGCCCGCGGCCGCCGTCTGCCCGCTCTCCTCGAGCAGCAGGCCCAGATGAAAATGCACCAGCCAGTTGCCCGGTTGTAGGGTCGCGGCCTTGCGATAGCTGGCCTCGGCCTGCTCGCCGTCACCCAGTTGCTGCAGCGCCTGTGCCAGATGGAAGTGAGTGTCGGCGTGCGCCGGCTGAAGCTGCGCGGCCCGTGCCAGCAGACCGGACGCACGCTGCGCATCACCCGTCTGCAGCTTCATGAGACCCAGCAGCAGCAGCGCCTGCCAGTTACGCGGCTGACGCTGCAACACTGCATCGATGGTGGACATCGCTTCCGCAGTCGCGCCGCGCTGCTGCAGCGCCACGGCGTGCTGCAGCGGATCCTGCGCGCGCGCTGCTGCGCCGGCCACGCCGCGGCTCACGACCTCACCCCTGTGGAGGACGCATCGTCACCCAGCGCCTGCCATGCGCTTCGATAGGCCGCTTCCAGCGCACGCGCACCGGTCGCGGCGGTGAATAGCCGCGTATCGCGCGACGCCTGGAACAGGCGTTCACGGATCGCGCACAGTGCGACCGGGTCGTGCGCCATGCGCAGCGCCTCACCGACATAGGCTTCGAGCGTGTCCACCACCAGCTCGTCCAGTCCCAGTGCGTGCAATACGCTCCCGGCCATGCGCGAGACGTAGCACTGGCCGACCATGGTCAGCAGCGGCACGCCGCTGGCGAGCGTCTTATTGGCAGTGGCACCTGCCGAATAGGGATGCGTGTCGAGGAACAGATCCGCAGCCGGCAGACGGGCGGAGTGCTGGTCGAACGGCAGCAGCGGCGCAAACACCAGCCGCTCGCCGGTGACGCCGCGTGCCAGTGCCTCGCGCCGCAGATTGGCGCAGGCCGCGTCGTTGAATGCCGGCAGCCACAGCACACTGCCCGGCGTCTTGCGCAGGATGTGCATCCAGGCGTCGAAAATGTCGGGCCGTATCTTGTACGGGTTGTTGAAGCAGGCGAACACGAAGGCATCCGCCGGCAGGCCCAGTGCGGCGCGATCCACCGCCGGCGACGAGTCAACATTCCAGTCGGGGCTGACCTGATAGCAGTGCGGCATCTCCAGCACGCGCTCGTCGTACCAGACCTGTGCTGCCGGCGGCGTGAGGAAGGCGTCGGCGATGACGTAGTCGACGAACGGCGATCCCAGACTGCCCGGATAGCCGAGGTAGCTGATCTGCACCGGCGCCGGGCGCCCGCGGGGCCCCCCGCGGCGGGCGGAATCGGTGTTGCCGCGCAGGTGCCACCAGGATGTCGATCGCATCTGCCCGTCAGGCTGTGCGAGCGCGCCGTCATCCAGAGTGGATGCATCCACGAAGCGATCGGCCCCGGCCTCGATGCAGCGGCGCACGCTGCTGCCGTCGTCCGGTCCGCTGCCGTAGGCGAAGACCTCGAACGCATCCCGGTCGTGCGCTGCCGGTAGGTCGCACACGAGATGGCCCACAGCATGGTCGCGGAAATCCCCCGACAGATAGCCGACACGCAGGCGCGGGCCGGCCTTTTCGGGGGTCCGGGGCGCCAGTGGCGCAAGCTGCGGCACGCGATGCAGCGACCAGTTGCGCGCGCATTGCCGCTGCAGAATCGGATTGGCGCTGATTTGCAGGAAGGAGAACGGCGCCACCGGTGCCTCGGGCCGCCTCTGTACCAGGGATTCGATGCGCGAATGCAAGCTCTCCAGCTCACGCCAGTCGCACACGCGCAGGCGTGCGCAGGCAAGCCCGACCAGTGCCTCGGGGAAGTCGGGCCGCAGCTGCAGTGCGGCCTCGTACCCGGCGATGGCTGCGAGCGGGTCCTGCAGGCAGCTCGCCAATCCGTAGTGCGCTTCGGCATGCCCGGGCGTGCCGGTCAGCACGCGCCGGAACTGCTCCGCCGCCTGGTCTTTGGCGCTGGCGTCGAGCAACAGGTTGCCGAGGTTGTAGCGTGCTGCGACGTGGCCCGCATCCAGCTCCAGCGCCTGTTGGAACGCATCGCGGGCCTGCTGGATACGACCCAGCCGGCGCAGCAGGATGCCGCTGTTGTTCCAAACGTCCACCCAGTCCGGTGCTGCAGTCCGCGCCTGCTCGTAGTGCCTCAGGGCAGTTTCGTGCTGTCCCAGGTCCTGGAGCAGTGCACCGAGGTTGGCGTGCAGGGCGGCGCTGCCGGGGGCCAGCCTCAACGCACTGGTCCAGGTCGAACGTGCGGCATCGACCTCGCCCGCGCCGCGCAGCGCCAGCGCCAGGTCGTTCAGCGCGGATACGGTCGCGGCAACGGCTGCCGCATTCGCGGCTGGATCGGCAACGCTTGCCGCGTGAGCGGCATGATTGGGTGACATCTGCAGGCCGTGAGATGGGACGTCTGCGTCATTGCAGATCGCCTGCCAGTTTTCGGACGGCGCAGCAGAAAGTTGATGCGGGCGATGGGCACCGCGTCGGCGTCAGTCGTCCTGCAGCGGCTGATCGGGAAACAGCACGTCGTGGAAGCCGAATGCGCGCAGGTCGCGGATGCGCATCGGATAGAGGATGCCGTCCAGGTGGTCGCATTCATGCTGCACCACCCGCGCATGGAAACCGGAGACGAAGCGATCGATGCGGTTGCCGTACTGATCGAATCCTTCGTAACGCAGGTCGGTATGGCGCGGCACCAGTCCGCGCATGCCGGGCACGCTCAGGCAGCCTTCCCAGCCGTCCTCCAGGTTGTCGTTCAGCGCTGTCAGCACGGGATTGATCAGCACCGTGTAAGGCACGGGTTCGGCCTGCGGATAGCGCGGATTACGCGCCATGCCGAACACCACCACCCGCAAGCCGACGCCGATCTGCGGGGCGGCCAGCCCGGCCCCATCGAGCGCATGCATGGTGTCGTGCATGTCTGCGAGCAGTGCGTGCAGCTCGGGCGTGTCGAACCGCTCCACCTCGTGCGATCGCTGCAGCAGCCGCGTATCGCCCATACGCAGGACTGGCCTAATCGCCACGGATCACCACCAGTGCTTCGATGATGCGGCGTACCTTGCTCAGGGCAGTCTGCAAGGTGGCGTTGATCTCGTCCATCCTGATGCCTGCGCTGCTCGTCGCCCGGCCCGCTGCGTAATTGGCCACCACTGCGATGGTGGCGTAGCACAGCTCCAGCTCGCGTGCCAGGCCCGCTTCCGGCATCCCGGTCATGCCCACCATGTCCGCGCCGTCTCCCTCCATGCGATCGATTTCCGCGGCGGTTTCCAGGCGTGGCCCCTGGCTGCAGGCGTATACGCCGCCGTCCACGATCGGCTGGTTTGCCGTGCGTGCGGCTTCCAGGCAGCGTGCGCGCAGCGCAGCGCAATAGGGATGGGTGAAATCCACGTGCACCACGCCGCGTTCGTCGCCTTCGTAGAACGTGGATTTGCGGCCCCAGGTGTAGTCGATGATCTGATGCGGGACGGCGATCACGCCCGGGCCGAGATCGGCACGGATGCCGCCCACGGAAGCCACCGAGACCACCTCGGTTGCCCCGCGTGCCTGCAGCGCCCAGATGTTGGCGCGATAGTTGACCATGTGCGGCGGGATGGTATGCCCGTAGCCGTGGCGGGCGAGAAAGATCACGTCGCGTCCGTTGATCTGGCCGAAGGTCAAGGCCCCCGAGGGTTCGCCCCAGGGCGTGCGTACGACTTCCCGCCGGGTCACTTCCAGGTTGGCGAGTTGCGTAAGACCGGTACCGCCGATGATTCCGAGCATGTGAGATGGGTACGTGATGTCGCCGCGGCGACGGGTGACGGATGTCTCTCGATCAGCTTGCGCGCAGCGCGTAAATTTCGGGCAGGTTGCGCCAGGCGCCCTCGACGTCCATGCCGAATCCGAACACATAGCGATTCGGCAGATGCAGGCCAACGAAATCCGGTGCCAGCGGCTTCGCACGACCGATGTCCTTGTCCGCGAACACCGCGCAGTGCACCGCGTGCGCACCTTCTCCGAGCAGGCGCTCGCGGATCGCGATCATGGTGTGGCCTTCGTCCAGGATGTCGTCCAGCACCAGCACCGTGCGTCCGGCCACCGGCTGGCGCGGCAGCACCTTCCACGACAGGCTCCCGGCGCGCGTGGTGCCATCGTAGCGGGTAACGTGCAAGTAGTCGAAATCCAGCGGGAAGCGCAGCAGCGGCAGGATCTGACCGGTGAACACCACGCTGCCGCCCATGACGCACAGCACCAGCGGATAGGTTTCGCCCAGCCTGGTCGTGATGCGTTGCGCGATACTCTCCACCGCCCTGCGCACGCTGGCCGCGTCGTATACCAGCTCGGCCTTGTGCAGTACCTGCCAGGCGTGGTCCAGATCCGGCATCAGCGTCCTCGATCCGCGCCCTCGTGCGCTGCGAGGCGATCCAGGAACTGCTGGAACTCGCCGCCCACCTCGCTGTGCTTGAGTCCGTACATGACGTTGGCCTCGAGATATCCCAGTTTCGAGCCGCAGTCGTATCGTTGTCCGTCGAAGCGGTAGCCGAGCACCATCTCCTCGCGCAGCAGGCTGGCGATGGCGTCGGTCAGCTGGATTTCGCCTCCACTGCCCGCTTCCACCTGCTCCAGGTGGCGCATGATGGTCGGGGCCAGCACGTAGCGCCCGACCACCGCCAGAGTCGAGGGGGCCTGCGCCGGCTTGGGCTTCTCCACGATGCCGGTCATGCGCAGCAGCTGCTCGCCTTCCTCGGGTTCGCCCTGGATGATGCCGTAGCTGGCGGTGTCCTCGCGCGGCACGTCCTGCACCGCGATCACCGAGCGTTGCCGCCGGTCGAACACTTCGACCATCTGCTCCAGGCAGGGGACCTGCGCGTCGATCAGATCGTCGGCCAGAATGACCGCGAACGGCTCGTCGCGCACCACCGCCTTGGCGCACAGCACGGCGTGGCCGAGCCCCAGCGCGACCGACTGGCGTACGTAGGAGCAGGTCACGTGCTTGGGCAGGATGTCCTGCACCAGCTGCAGCAGCTGCTCGCGCCCGCGCGCATTGAGCTCGGTTTCCAGCTCGTAGGCCTTGTCGAAGTGATCTTCGATCGCGCGTTTGTTGCGCCCGGTGACGAATACCATGTGATTGATGCCGGCGGCGACCGCCTCCTCCACCGCATACTGGATCAGCGGCTTGTCGACCACCGGCAGCATCTCTTTCGGACTGGCCTTGGTCACGGGAAGAAACCGGGTACCCAGGCCGGCGACCGGAAAAACTGCTTTGCTCACCTTCAAGACGTTTCCTCGGGTGCGTTGGATTGCAGCAATTCTAGCAACGCTGCCTCGTCCAGCACCGGAATCGCCAGTGACAGCGCTTTTTCGTACTTGCTGCCGGGGTCCGCGCCTGCGACCAGATAGCCGGTCTTCTTGGACACGCTGCCTGCGACTTTTCCGCCGGCGGCCTCGATCAGTGCCTTGGCCTGATCCCGGCTGAGCGACGGCAGCGTTCCGGTGAGTACGAAGGTCGTACCCATCAGCGCCGGTGCGGTCTGCGGTGCGACCGCTTCCGCGAGCGGCTGCACGCCCAGCGCCAGCAGTTCATCGACGATCTTGCGGTTGTGCGGTTCGGCAAAGAAGTGCGTGATGCTCTGCGCCACCACCGGACCGACGTCCGGCACCTGCTGCAGGCGCACGGCATCGGCCTGCATCAGCGCCGTGATGTCCCCGAACGCGCGTGCCAGGTCGCGCGCAGTGGTCTCGCCGACATTGCGGATGCCCAGCGCATGGATGAAGCGTGCCAGGCGCGGGCTGCGGCTGGCGGCGATGGCGGCGACCAGGTTCACCGCCGATTTCTCACCC
>JAHCKU010000200.1 GCA_026125625.1 Burkholderiales bacterium
GCTGGCTTGCCGGCAGTGTCGCCGAGCGGCTGGCGCGTACCGCTCCATGCGATGTTCTGATCGTGCCATCCTGACCTGGTACGTTTCAGGCAGATCGCTCAATCTGTATGAAAACACAGTTGTCGTTTGAATCGGTAGCGGCCATCATCCGGCCTATGGATGCGCGGCCTGCATGCTTCGAACGCCGGTATCAGGCGTCGATGCTACAGCGGCCGTGCCGCGCGTCTGCGGCAGCGTTCTGCCCGACGATCTGAAGGGCCGCTGCATTTCCGTACACTTGCCTGCGCAGGCGAGTGCCATGCCCACCGCCGGTGGGTACCCCGTTCCGCTGCCGTAAAGTAAATGTAAGGAGTTCGTCGAGCTTGGGAGCCCTGGATTTCCTGCCGACCTTTCCCCTCGCCCTGGGTGAGCTGACCTGGGCGGGTGCGATCCTGCTCGCCGGCCTGGCCTGCGGGGAGCTGTTCCGGCGCGTGTTCGGCCTGCCGCGCATCACCGGCTACCTGCTTGCAGGCATCGTGCTCGGACCAGGCGCCCTCGGTGTGCTCGACGAGCACATGCGCGACAGCGCACGCATCATTCTCGATATCGCGCTCGGCCTGGTGCTGTTCGAGCTCGGTTCGCGCCTGGATCTGGCCTGGATTCGAAGGAATCCCTGGCTGCTGGCAACCAGCCTGGCCGAGAGCATCCTGTCTTTCCTCGTCGTCTACCTGGTGCTGCGCGGACTGGCGCTCGCACCTCTGCTGGCAGCAATGGTGGCCGCCATCGGCGTGGGTACGACGCCGTCGGTATTGCTGGCGGTCATGCACGAGCAGCGCGCGGACGGTCCACTGACCGAGCATGCGATCAATCTCACGGCCTTGAACAGCGTGTTCTCGGTGGTTGTCGTCACCATGCTGCTGGCCAATCTGCACGTGGAGCATCAGGCCGGGCTGTATGTGCTGATCCTGCATCCGGCCTATCTCCTGGCCGGAGCGCTGTCGCTTGGGTTCGCCGCCAGCGTGATCACCCTGGCCCTGGCCCGCTGGCTGGGAAAGCGCGAGGTGCTGCAGTTCATTCTGCTGGTATCCATGATCTTTCTCGTGGTGGGCATAGCCATCTCGCTGCGTGTCTCGGTGTTGCTTGCGCTGCTGGCATTCGGCGTCATCGCCCGCAACCGCGATCGCGCCCGCCATCTGCTGCCGGTGGAATTCGGCAGCAATGCACAGTTCTTTTTCGTCGGTCTGTTCGTCCTCACCGGCGCCCATCTGGAGTGGAGCAATGCGGTGCTTGCCGGCGTCCCGGCCCTGGCGTTCCTGGCGGCGCGCTTCGCCGGCAAGCTGTTCGGCGTGATGGCGTTTGCGCCCCTGTCGGGGCTGCCTCCGAAGAAGGCAGGACTGCTCGCGCTCGCCCTCATGCCGATGGCGGCGGTAGCCGTGGTCCTGGTGCACTTCACCGTTCAGCTCTATCCGGACTTCGGTGCCGAACTGGCTGGCATCGTCCTGTCTGCGGTGCTGGTGATGACGCTGATCGGGCCGGCGCTGGTACAAATGGCGTTGACGCTCGCCGGTGAGGCGAGATCGGAGGCAGCCACATGAGCGTGCTCGAGTTCAAATCCTCGACGCCTTTCACGCTCGGCGTCGAGTTGGAATTGCAGATCGTCAATCGCCGCGACTACGATCTTTCTGCCAGCGCCCCCGATCTGCTGCGTCTGCTCAGCAAGCAGACGCATGCAGGCGAGATCAAGCCCGAGATCACGCGCAGCATGCTCGAGATCAGCACCGAGGTGCATGCCATGCACGAGCCCATGCTGGCGGAATTGCGCAGCCTGCGCGACACGGTGGTGGCACAGGCCGAGCGCCTCAATCTCGGCATTGCCGGTGGTGGTGCGCATCCATTCCAGCATTGGAGCGATCGTCGCATCTACGACACGCCCCGCTTCCAGCACCTGAGCGAGCTGTACGGCTATCTGGCCAAGCAGTTCACAGTGTTCGGGCAGCACATCCACATCGGTTGCGAGAGCGGCGACAAGGCGGTGGCGCTGGTGCATGCACTGGCGCGCTACGTGCCGCACTTCATCGTGCTGTCCGCAGCCTCGCCATTCCTGCAGGGCGTCGATACTGGATTCGATTCGGCGCGCCTGAACAGCGTCAACGCTTTTCCCCTGTCCGGTTGCATGCCGATGGTTCGCAGCTGGGCCGAGTTCGAAGGCTACTTCGACAACATGCAGGGGCTGAAAGTCGTGGAGGGGATGAAGGATTTCTACTGGGACATCCGTCCCAAGCCGGAATTCGGCACCATCGAGATCCGCGTGTGCGACACGCCTTTGACGGTGGAGCGTGCTGCCGCGCTGGCGAGCTTCGCCCAGGCGCTGGCACGTGCACTGGTCGAGAACGGCCTTCCGCCGGTGGATGCCGATCAGTACCGGGTGTACGGCTACAACCGCTTCCTCGCCTGCCGCTTCGGCATCGATGCCGAGATCATCGACGTCAAGCTGCGCGAGAAGGTGTCGCTGCGCGAGGACCTGCTGGGCACCATCGATCTGGCGCTGCACTACACCAGCGACACTCCCGGTGCGGACGCGCTGCGCGCCCTGCGTGAGGATGCCGAGCAGGCACGCAACGGCAGCCTGTGGCTGCGCGAGGAGTACAAGCGCACGCAGTCACTGGGCGATGTCGTGCGGGCACAGTGCGTGCTGTGGAGCGGTCATCCGGAAGCAAACATCGCATGACGCGATCATGAACATGTGCCCCTTCAGGCCTGTGTGCCGGTCCGAGGTTCACTTCCGGATGCCTCCGCCGAGGCGGTGAGATAGCGCACCAGGATGTCCTGCTCGGTGCGCGTGCGTTGATCGCTGCGGCAGGGGTAGCGCAGCGCGAGCACGATCTTGCCGGCATCGGGCAGCCGTACCGTGACGCGTGGTTCCGCCGACGGCATCACCACGAACTGCTCGCCCTCCAGCTCACGCAGGGCACGGCCGGTCGGGGCCACGTATTCGGCGCATACCTCGCGCGCAACCTTCTCCAGCATCGTCCTGGCCCGTTCCACGTCTGCCCCCGTCGGCAGCGGAACGGTGAGGATGCCCAGCTGATACTCGCCCAGGCTGGAAAAATTGCGCACCGGATGCAGCACGAAGAAACTGTTGGGGAACTGCACCAGCCGACCGGTGAACTGGTGCTCCTCGTTCATCTCCAGCATCGTGGTCGACAGCAGCGTCTGGTCGATGACTTCGCCTTTGACGCCGTTGATGTCGATGACGTCACCGAAGCGGAAGCTGCCAGTGGTGGTGCGGTGGACATAACCAATGATGGAGGTGAGCAATTCCTTGCCCGCGAGCACCAGAGCCACGCTCAACGCCGCCAGGGACAGGGCGGCGGCGCGCAGTTCCGCGCGCCATACGAACAGCAGCGCGAGCAACGCGAGAAGAAGCGAAAAATTGCGCCAGAACACCGAGCCGCGCAGCTTGGTCTCGCGCGACAGCCAGGTACGCGAGCGCAACGCCGCCGAGATGGCGATGTTGGCCAGCACCACGGCGCAGATAATGACGGCGGTTGCGACCAGTTCACTGCCGATCCGCGGAAACGGCCAGGCATTCATGGCGACTCCAAAAGGTGGTTCCGGTGCGCCGGCGTGCGTACTTTCCAGCAAGGGGCGCTACACCGGCAGAATCGAGCGGCGACAAGGATAGCGCAAGGGGGCTGGCGTCTGGTCGGGGCTCCCGCTATCGGGCCTCTTACTTGCCCTGCTCCCACAAACACAGGAGGATCGACCGTGACCGACAAGCCCAGGCCCACCACGAAATCGCGGCAAACCAGGCCGAAGAAGGAAAAGGGGAAGGGGTCCACCCTGGTTCCGCAGCTGCCCAAGGACGAGCACGAAGAGGAATTGATCGACGAGGCGCTCACGGAAACGTTTCCGGCCAGCGATCCGATCTCGGTTCCCGTGCCGCGGGACGAGCGCGCCAAGTAGGCGGGCAGATGTAGAAATGCCAATCGGTGGTCGCCACTACCTGGCGGGCGCCATGGATCCGGCGCGCCTGCAGCGCGTTGCGACTACGCGCGGCTCGCGTGCGCTTGCTGCATGGCTTGCCGCTGCCGATCTGCTGGTGTCTCTGGCTTCCCTGCACCCTGTATCAATGACCCAGATTGGCTACGACTCGCGGCGGTGCAGCATCGACATGCGCCCGGCATCGGGCCAATTCGTACTGCGCGCTTTCTTTCGAATTCTGCAAGCGCTGGTGATTCCGTTGCGGCAGCGTCATGGCCTGCGTTGCGACGGCTGCAGGCAGGGCTGTATTACCGCCTGCAGCCATACCCTGATCCCGAACAAGTCAATGATTTAAAGTAAATTTTTTTAGAGTCGCCGCTGGCCGCACGAGACCGCGGCGCTTGCGCCGGCCTTCCTTCTCAAGGTACTCTCTGTTCGATACGCGGGCAGGGGAGCCCGCGTCGCTATTTCGAGCCTCCGAGGTTCGAAATAGTGTTTCCGAGAGATAACCCACGGCATGAACATGAAGAAGAAGGTGCTCGTCACGCGGGAGGTATTCGACGAGACGCTGGCCCACCTCGCCCAGCATTTCGACGTCTCTTCCAATCAGGGCAACGAGCAATGGTCTGCGGACGATCTCGTGCAGCGTCTCCAGGGCAAGGACGGTGCACTGGTGACCACCAGCGATCGTGTAGACGACGCACTGCTGTCACGCTGTCCGCAGCTGCGCGTGGTCTCCACCGTCAGCGTCGGCTACAACCACATCGACCTCGATGCCTGCACCCGTCATGGCGTCATGGCCACCAACACCCCCGGCGTGCTGACCGACAGCGTCGCCGACATGGCCATCTGCCTGACGCTTGCCACGGTGCGGCGCCTGGCAGAGGGCGAACGCCTGGTGCGGGCAAGGCAATGGCCGGGAACGCATCTCAAGCAGCTGTTGGGGCACGACCTGCATCACGCCACCGTAGGCATCGCCGGCTTCGGGCGCATCGGCCAGGTCATCGCCAAACGCCTGCGCGGCTTCGATACCGATGTTCTCTATCACACGCGCCATCGCGCGGAGGCTGCCGTCGAGCAGGCATACGGCGCCAGCTACGTATCCAAGGACGAGCTGCTCGCACGCTCGGACATCCTCATCCTGATCCTGCCGTACTCACCCGAGACCCATCATTTCATCGGTCGCGCCGAGATGGCGAAGATGAAGCGCTCAGCGGTGCTGATCAACATGGCACGCGGCGGCATCGTGGACGACGCGGCATTGGCCGAGGCCCTGCGCGACGGCGTCCTGTGGGGCGCAGGCCTGGACGTGTACGAGAACGAACCGCGGGTGAACGAGGCTCTGTTCGCCCTGGACAACGTGGTGCTGTCGCCGCACATTGCCAGCGCGACGGAACCGACGCGGCAGAACATGGCAATGACCGCAGCACGCAACTGTGTCGCCGCCCTGACCACCGGAGTGCCTCCGAATCTGCTCAATCCGCAGGTGCAGGCGACGGTGTCCAGGGCCGGTTAGCAGGAAACGGACGAACAGGCAGACAGGGAGAGGGAGATTTCCTCGCATTGGTGTGCTTCCGGCGACGGAAGCGTGCCGCACCGAGGCCGACACAACAACTATGGATGACCTATACCGGTTGAGTCTGATTGACGCGGTGCGGCGCATGACCTCTGGCGAGTTGTCCAGCGAGCGGTACACGCGCAGCCTGTTGCTGCGCGTTCGCGAGGTGGACGATGCCATCGCTGCGTGGGCCCATCTGGATGCGGAGGCAGCCCTTGCGCGCGCCAGGGAGTGCGATGCGCGTATCCGCGCCGGCCGTCTGCCGGGCGGCCTGCAAGGCGTTCCGGTGGGGGTGAAGGATCTGGTCTATACCCGCGACATGGTCACCTCGATGGGCTCGCCGATTTATGCCCAATACACGCCTGACATCAACGGCGAGGTGGTGGATCGCCTGCGTACGGCCGGTGCCTTCGTCATGGGCAAGACCGTCACCACCGAGTTCGCTTTCATGGTGCCGTCGAAGACGCGTAATCCCTGGAATCCGGCGCACACGCCGGGCGGCTCGTCCAGCGGCTCGGCCGCGGCAGTCGCCGCCGGCATGGTGCCCGTGGCAATCGGCACCCAGACCAATGGCTCGGTGATTCGTCCGGCCGCTTT
>JAHCKU010000201.1 GCA_026125625.1 Burkholderiales bacterium
AGCAGCGCCGCCAGCGAACCGCATGCGAACGTGAGCGCCGGCCCGAGATGGGTCCACAGCCAGCCGCTGGCGAACATCCCCACGGCGCCGCCGGCACCGAATCCCAGCGCCGAGTACAACGCCTGCCCACGCGCCTGATGGCGGCCGCGGAAGAAGAAGTGGATGGCCGCCAGCGAGGCGGCATGATGCGCGCCGAAAGTCGCCGCATGCAGCAGTTGCGCCGCGGCGATCGCAACCACGCTGTCCACCGCCCAGCCGATGACCGCGAAACGCACCACCGCGCACAGCAGGCTGAAGCCGATGACGGCGCCGATGTTGAAGCGGCGCAGGATGCGCGGCATCCACAGGAATACCAGGATCTCGGCGATCACCGACAGTGCCCACAGGACTCCCACGCTGCTCTTGGAGTAGCCGTTGTCGACCAGGTAGATCGAATAGAACGCGTTGTAGGGGCCGTGCGCAATGGACATGAGGCAGCATGCGGCGAACAGCACTGCCACCTCGGGACGCAGGATGATGCGCCCCAGCGGCACCGCTTCAGCGTGCCGGACGGACGGTGGATCACCCGGCAGAAGCCATGCGGATACGGTCACCAGCGCGAACAGCAGCAGCACCAGCCACGGCAGCAGGCCGATGCCGACATGGTCGAACAGGGGTCCGAGCAGGGCGACCGCAAGCACGAAGCTGACCGAGCCCCAGACGCGGATGCGGCCGTAGTCCCCCAGGCGCCCCTGGAGATGGCCGAAGGTGCTGGCCTCGACCAGCGGCAGTGACGCGCACCAGAACACGTTGAGCAGCAACAGCACGGCGAACAGCCATGCGAAGCCGGTGCCGGCCAGCAGGCCGGCACCGGCCAGGGTGGCGGCGGCCGTGGTCATCAGCACCAGCGTTCGGCGCCGGCCGTGGTGGTCTGCCAGCCACGCCCACAGTGCCGGAAACACCACGCGCACCAGCGGCACCAGAGCCAGCAGCACGCCGATCTGCTGCGGCGAGAAGTGCAGCGACTGCAGATACAGACCGAAGTACGGCGCGTAGGCGCCGAGCAGCGCGAAGTAGGCGAAGTAGAACAGTGCGAGGCGCGGATAGCGCGCACGCGTATCACCGGCGGCCGGGTGCATCGCCCGGCTCAGTGCTGGTCCGGTTTGCCGCCGGTCCCGGATGCGCCGGCGCCGTCCGCGTGCCCGGGCGCAGCGGCGGGAATGCGTGGCGTGCCGCTGTCGACGTCGGCGTTCTGCGCGCGATGACGCAATGCATGGTCCATGAGCACGATCGCGAGCATGGCTTCCACGATCGGCGTTGCACGGATGCCGACGCAGGGGTCGTGCCGGCCGTGCGTTTCCACCGTCACCGCGGCGCCGCTCCTGTCCACCGAGCGGCGTGCAATGCGGATGCTGGAGGTGGGTTTGACCGCGACGTTCACGACGATGTCCTGGCCGGTGGAGATGCCGCCGAGGATGCCGCCGGCGTGGTTGCTCAGGAATCCGGCCGGCGTCATCTCGTCACCATGTTCGCTGCCGCGCTGAGTGATGCTGGCGAAGCCGGCACCGATCTCCACGCCCTTGACCGCGTTGATGTTCATCATCGCGTAGGCGATGTCGGCATCGAGCTTGTCGTACACCGGCTCGCCCCAGCCGGGTGGCACGTTGCTCGCCACTGCCGTGATGCGCGCGCCGACCGAATCCCCCGCCTTGCGCAGCTCGTCCATGAACGCCTCCAGGCGCGGCACGACGTCTGCATCGGCGGCGAAGAAGGGATTGCCCGCCACCGCATCCCAGCTGCGCAGCGGCACCTCGATCGGACCGAGCTGCGACAGGCAGCCGCGGATCTCCACGCCGTGATGCTGATGCAGCCATTTGCGCGCGATCGCGCCCGCCGCCACGCGTACCGCGGTTTCGCGTGCGGACTGGCGCCCGCCGCCGCGATGATCGCGCACCCCGTACTTCTGCCAGTAGGTGTAGTCGGCATGACCGGGTCGGAAGCTGTCCTGGATGCTCGAATAGTCCTTGCTGCGGGCGTCGACGTTGCGAATGAGCAGGCCGATCGGCGTGCCGGTGGTCACGCCCTCGAATACGCCGGACAGGATCTCTACCGTGTCCGGCTCCTGCCGCTGCGTGACGTGGCGCGAGGTTCCCGGACGACGGCGATCCAGCTCGCGCTGGATGTCTGCTTGCGTGAGCGGCAGTCCCGGCGGACAGCCATCGACCACGCAGCCGATGGCCGGTCCATGGCTCTCGCCGAAGGAGGTCACGCAGAATAGCTTGCCGAGGGTGTTGCCGGACATGGGCAGGAATGCGGGCGGCCGTTCGGTCCGCCGAGGAAAGGCGGAAAGCATAGCACAGGGGTTCCGGGCATCCGGCCGGAACCACCCCGCGTGCGAACCGCTCTGCGGCCGTTCCCGCAGCCTAGGGAAGCGCCGAAGCAGCGCGAGACTTGTTCAGCGCTTCCTTAGCTTCAGACCGCCATGCTGGCAGTCAGCGGCGCATGATGCTGGTAGCGCTCCAGAGTGAAATGCGACGGTTCGACCTGCTCCAGCCACTCCGGTTCGTACTTCCCGGTGACGGCGAAGTCGGGGATGCGGGCCGAGAGTGCCAGCCTGGGCAGCGGAAACGGCTCGCGCCGCAACTGTTCCTCCAGCATCGGCACATGGTTCTCGTAGATGTGCGCATCGCCCACGAAGTAGCTGAACCAGCGCGGCGAATAGCCTGTCAGGCGGCCGACCAGATGCAGCAGTGCCGCCCCTTCGGCCAGGTTGAACGGCGTGCCGAGCCCCACGTCGTTGCTGCGCACGTACAGACAGAGCGATATCTCGCGCTTCGACGCGTTCGGCAGGAACTGGTAGAGCAGGTGGCAGGGCGGCAATGCCATCTCTTCCAGCTGCGCGCAGTTCCATCCGTGGAAGAGGATGCGGCGATCGCCGGGATTGCGCACGATCGTGTCCAGGCACTGGCGCAACTGATCGATCGCCTTGTACATCAGGAGTCGCCTGCCCGCGCGCCCATCCTCATCGTCATGTACGTATCCCAAGTCGCGGTAGCCACGGGCGCGGGCATCGGCGATCTGTTCCTCGTGACGCGCCGCGTTCAGGTCGATGAGCTTGTACGCCGGCCAGGCACGCCACTGCACGCCGTAGACCGGACCGATGTCGTCCATCTCCAGGCGATATGGGCTGGCCATCCATTGCGCGTTCTCGTTGGTATTCTGGTCCCACACCTTGCAGCCAAGCGCGCGGAACTGCGCGGCACTGCGATACCCGCGCAGGAAGCCGATCAGTTCGCCGATCGCGGATTTGAAAGCGAGCTTCTTGGTCGTGACTGCGGGGAAGCCCTCGCGCAAGTCGAAGCGCAGCATCGCGCCGGGAACGCTGAGCGTGCGGATACCCGTTCGGTTCTCCTGCCAGGAACCGTTCTCGAAGATGTTGCGCACCAGATCGAGGTATTGATGCATCGTGACACTCGGTTGGGGACACGCGCAGTAGCCCCGGACGCCGCGTCCCGCTGCCCGGCACTTGGAAGCGCCTGCGCCCGCAGTCTCAGGAAGCTCTGCACAACTATCGATGCGCGCGCCCTCTTCAGGGGCGCTGGATGCAAGCGGTGCGATTAAGGTTGGAACCTTGGCAAGGAGCCCCGCGCAGCAGACGCCGCCCCTGAGGCAACGCGCTATCCGAGAGCTGCTTGAAGGGACCGGGCGATTTTGACCGATGGCATCACCGCCTCCTCCTCATGGAGACCCGCTCCATCGCCGTCGTCGGCGTTCCGCCCTCGGTCAAAATCGCCTCGGTCGCGCACGTGATAGTTGTGCAGAGCTTCCCTAGCGACGTGCCTGCTTCGGCGTGATGCCCAGAACGCGCTTGAACTGGCGCGTCAGGTGGCTCTGGTCGGAGAAGCCGACTGCCGCGGCGACTTGCGCGAGCGTGGGCGCGTCGACGCCCGCCGACAGCAACGCGTTGGCGCCATGCACGCGCACCTCGAGCAGGTACTGATGGGGAGACATCCCCAGTGTCCTCTTGAACAGGCGCGTGAGGTGGAACGGGCTGAGATTCGCCGCGGCGGCGATGTCGGCGAGCGTGATCGGCTGTGCGAAATTCTGGCGGATGAAGCGCACGGCGGCGGTAACGCCGCGGTGCGCATGGGCGGCTTCGTGCGCCGCCGGTGCATCCCGGGTGTAGTGCCGGATCAGGTGCACGCTCAGCACGCTGGCAAGTCCATCGACGAATGCCGGCGTGCCGGCATCCACGGCGAGGCACTCGCGCAGCAGCGCAGAGGCGAGATTGTTGATCAGCGGATCATGACGACCGTCGTCGTACCACAGTTCGACCGGCGCTGCGTCCGGCCCGAACGTACGTCGCGCCACTGCATCGAGATAGGCCGGGGACAGCGTGAGCAGCAGGAACTCGAGCTTCGATTTCCATTCCCAGCGGATGGGAACCTCCGCAGGGTAGATCGAGACCTGGCCGGCCACGTACTCACCCTCGGTGGTCTCGCCGTGCGATTCGCGCAGCACGTACTGATCGTTGAGGCGGATGAAGATCAGGTGCTCGGTGGTGCCGGCGGGAAGGAACTCCCGTCCTGCATGCAGCTCTTCGCGACGCTCGATGTTGAGCGCCCCCCACCCGAGCGGATAGCTGGAGAGCCTGACCGCATGCAGGCGGGTCAGATGCGGTGCGACCGGCCGTAACGCCGAGATGAGTTGTGGGGCAGCCGCGGCGGCCTCGGGAATTTGCGTTTGAATTTGCGTTTGATATGCCGTGGATGCTTGATTCATGATGTGATATGTGATTGTCGCAGTCACTGAACATACGCCGTCAGTGACCTGTGCTGGAATACAGTGTACGCACGCCCTCGTCGCCGCGGCAAGATCCTCCCAAAACTGCGCAAAAGCGTTCAAGATCGGCGCCATGCTCCTGGCTAAAATACGCACATGGCCAAGCACCGCAAGTGCGTACGGGCCAGACAAGAAACCATTCACACGTCAGGAGCATTCTCATGACACTGCGCAGACATCTCGTTGTTTCCTTCGTTGCTGCAACTTCCGCTTTTTCCTTCGGCTTCGCGCATGCGGCGGATCTAGGCGCTGCTCCCGCGCACGTCGAGCAGGTATATGGCCGCGCCGGCGGGCTGATCGGAGCCGAACGCATCGCCGCGCTGGGCGTGCATGCGGCTCCCGTGACCGTGACGTACAGCGACGAAGTCGCCGCTCGCACCAACATGGCGACCGATCGTGCAAGCGGTGCTCGTATCGGCATCACCCGGGATGCCGAAGTGGTCGCTCGCACCAACATGCCGCGCGAAACAACCGGCGGTGTGTTTGCCGAAACGCGCCCCGGCCGCAGCTGATCGCCACTCAGGCAGAACGACGGCCGCTTGGCGGCCGTCGGATCGTGCCCCGTACGTGATGTATGCTGCCGGGGCATGATCACCGCACTCTCCACACTCCCGGTGACCGGTTGAACCCCGCACCGATCCCACGCCTGTCGCTGGTCGTGGCCATGGGCAGCAACCGCGTGATCGGCGCGGACGGCAAGCTGCCGTGGCACATTCCCGAAGACCTGCAGCGCTTCAAGTCGCTGACCATGGGTCATCCGATCATCATGGGGCGCAAGACCTACGAGGCCATCGGCCGCCTGCTGCCCGGGCGTACCTCGCTGATCGTCACGCGCCGTAGCGATTTCGAAGTCCCCGGCGCGATCGTGGTCGGTTCGCTGGATGAAGCGCTGGCGCGCTGCATCGATGCCGGCGAGGCGTTCGTGATCGGCGGTGGCGAGTTGTATCGTACGGCGTTGCCGCATGCGCAACGCATCTACCTTACGCAGGTGGCGCTTGCGCCGGAAGGCGATACGTTCTTTCCGGAACTCGATCCTGCGCAGTGGCGCACGATGCAGCACGAAGTATTGGCGCGTACTGCCGCCGGTGTCCTCGCCGAGCTGGTGGTGCTGGAGCGCTGCTGAGGCCCGCTGGCCGCCGGGTCGATGCAAGTCCGCCGGCAGACGCATCTGCAGACGGACGTTCGCGAGATTGCGGCCCACCAAAAACTGCGGGCGCCCCGCAGGGCGCCCGTCGCTCAGTGTTGCTGCCGTAGACGGCTATCCGATCCGCTCACCGAGGATG
>JAHCKU010000202.1 GCA_026125625.1 Burkholderiales bacterium
CACCACTGCTCGTGCATTGTCCATGTTGCCCTCCGTCTGCCGTCAGCGCCTGCCGGGTGGCGCGCTGCGAAAAAGAATTGCTCGATTCCCCCTCCCGCTGCGAGCAGCCGGGGGAGATGCGAGCGTGTGCCGCCGGGGTCCTGCATTCACCATCACCGGCTCCTGATTCGGATGAGGGGCTTGTTCGGCCCTGAGCCTGGTTCTGCCGGCGGGGAATTATAACGCTGCGCTTGTGCGATGCATCATCCGACGTCGGAGTCGTCCCGGAGACGGTCCAATTGCCGGCGTGCGCGCTTGGTCGGCCGGCCCTGGATGAAGCTGGATGGATCGCGCGGCGACCTGGTCGCTCGTGCCATTTCGCGTCGGGCACAGCTCTCCGGTGTTTCCTGGAACAGGAGAGCAGCCAACGCCGCCGAGCCGCGCTTATCCGAAAGGGCGGTTACATGCACCGTATAGTCGGATCCGGGCGTGCGTATCTGCAACTCGTCTCCCACGCGCAGGCCCTTTGCCGGCTTGATGCGTGCACCGTTGAGGACGACCTTCCCGCTTTCGACTGCGTCGGCTGCCAGGGAGCGCGTCTTGAAGAAGCGGGCCGCCCAAAGCCACTTATCAACGCGGATGCGCTCGTCGCCAGCGTCACTCATGCGGTCATCGCCTCCGGGCGGCCCTCGCGCGCCTGCCCGCGCCCTGCTGCGCACTCCGAGTCCGGCGCGCCCGCCCACAACCATTTGTCGATGCGCGTACGCTCGTCGCCAGCATCACTCACGCGGTCATCACCTCCGGGCGGCCCTCGCGCGCCTGCCCGCGCCCTGCTGCGCACTCCGAGTCCGGCGTGCCCGCCCACAACCACTTATCAATCCGGATACGGTCGTCTCCGCTCTTGCTCACGCCGTCATGCCCTCAATGTCGCGTGGCGGTGGGGGGTGTGACCACGTCCGCTGCGAAGATCTGCTCGGCGTCGACCACGTCGAAGGCGTAGTGACGATTGCAGAACTCGCAGCCGACCTCGACCTTCCCGCGCTCTTCGAGGATGCCGTGGACCTCTTCGCGCCCGAGCATGCGCAGCATGTTGACCACGCGGTCGCGCGAGCAGGAGCAGCGGAAGCTGACGATGCGCGGCTCGAACAGCCGCAGGTCCTCCTCGTGAAACAGCCTGCGCACCATCTCCCGCGCCGGTAGTTGCAGCAATTCTTCGCGCTTGAGCGTCTCCGCCAGGATCACTGCCCGCTTCCAGCCCTCTTCGTCCTGTTTGCTGCCCGGAACCCGTTGCAGGAGCATCCCCGTTGCCTGCTCGGCATCGGCAGCGAGCCACAGGCGCGTCTCGAGTTGCTCCGAGGTGGCCATGTAGTGCTCCAGGACGGACGAGACGCTGTCCCCGGAGAGCTCGACCACGCCTTGGTAGGTCTGCGTCAGGTCGGTCGGGGCGATGGTGATGACGAAGCGGCCGTCTCCCAGCAGCTCGCGGAATCCGCCGGCCAGCTGTGCCTGCTCTTCCCATTTCGCGGTTGCACGCATGGTCTGTTCGCTGGTGCACTCCACCACCAGCAGCTTCACCGGGCCGCTGCCCTGGACCTGGAGGATGAGCGATCCATCGAACTTCAACGTGGCGGACAGCAGCGCTGCGGCCGCCATCAGCTCGCCCAGCACATCGCGCAGGCGCTCCGGGTAGTCGTGGCGTTCCAGCACCGCACGCCAGGTCGCGTTCAGGTGGACGATCTCGCCCCGTACCGGCATGTGCTCGAAGATGAATCGTTGAAGAGAATCGCTCACTGGAGGCTTCCTGAATGACAGGGCTGCAAGCGTCAGGGAAGCTTTGAACGAGCATCGCATTGCGATGCGGGTCGCCTCTTCAAGCGCTTCCCGGGTGGTAGCCGTCAAGATGGGGGCGGCGGTGCCTCGCGCAAGATACGTCGTTGCACTTTACCCGTGGTGGTGAGCGGCAGCTCATCCACGAAGTCGATCAGCTTCGGATACTGATACGGCGCCAGGCGCTCGCGCACGTGTTGGCGAATCGACTGCTCCACCTGCGTCGAGCGTTCGAACCCCGCACGCAGAACGATGAATGCCTTGATCAGCGCGCCGCGCTCGGTATCGGGCACGCCCACCACCGCGGCGTTCATCACCGCCGGGTGCTTGACCAGGCAGTCCTCGATTTCCGAGGGGCCGATGCGATAACCCGCGCTCTTGATGACGTCGTCGGTGCGGCCCTTGTACCAGAGGAAGTCGTGCTCGTCGCGCACGGCCAGATCGCCGGTGCGTCCCCACCCTGCCAGGAACTTGTCGCGGGTCGCCTGCGGATTGTTCCAGTACTCCAGAAACACCACCGGATCACCCTCGCGCCATACGGCGATCTCACCCATCTCGCCGGCGGGTACTTCGGCACCGTGCTCGTCGATGAGGCGAATGCGGTGACCGGGATAGGGCCGGCCCATGGCACCGGGGCGGGGGTCGAACAGGGCGCTGCAGCCGCCGATCAGGTAGTTCATCTCGGTCTGACCGAAGATTTCGTTGATGCGTACCCCCAGCTCATGCCGTGCCCAGTCCGAGACCGCGTCGCCGACCGCTTCCCCACCGCTCATCAGAGAGCGCAACCCGATGTCGAAGCGCTGATTCGGGTGCGCCACCTCCTTCATCATCATCTTCAGGCCGGTAGGAAAGATGAAGGCATTGCGTACACCGTAGCGCTCGATCAGCGTGAAGGCGCGCTCGGGATCGAAACGGCCGCGGTAGGCCAGGATCGGCATGCCGAAATACCAGGTCGGCAGCAGCGCATCGAACAGACCTCCGGTCCAGGCCCAGTCTGCCGGCGACCAGAACATGTCGCCCTGCATCGGGAAGAAATCGTGCGAGCAGGCGAATCCGGGCAGATTGCCGATGAGAGCACGGTGCGGGATGAGGGCGCCCTTCGACGCGCCGGTGGTGCCGCTGGTATAGATGATCAGCGCCGGGTCGTTGGCCGCGGTCGCCGCTGCCTCGAAGCGCGGCGAGGCGCGCTCGAGCAAATCGTCCCAAGCCTCCACACCTGCTTCGCGCGCACCAGCCACACCTACCACGCGACGCAGGCCGGGCAGGCGCTCGCGAATGGCCCACAGTCGAGGCAGCGACTGCGCATCGACGATTGCTGCCGCCACGCCTGCATCGCGCAGGCGATGCTCCAGCGCATCCGGTCCGAACAGATGTGACAGCGGTACGGCGATCGCCCCCATCTGGAAGATCGCCATGTAGGCGATGGCGGTTTCCGGGCGCTGCGGCAGGATCAGCGCCACGCGCTCGCCGGCTTCGATGCCCAGCGCCCGCAGGGCGTTGGACAGGCGGTTGGCGCGCACCTGCACGTCCCAGAACGAATAGGCGCCGCGCGTGCCATCCTCGTCCTCGAAATACAACGCGAACTTGTCCCGCTGCAGCGCATGGCGTCCGCAGCACGCCCAGGCGATGTTGAATGTCTCCGGCACGTTCCAGCGAAACCCACGCACCAGGGTTTCGTAATCCGGAGCATCCCGCATGGTGTGCAGTTCGTAGCTAGGCATCATTCGCGCTGGATCAATGAGTCGATGGTACCGCGTCGAGACTACTCTTTGCGGTAAAGACGGAACAGCTCCCTGCGCTCGCCCGGCCGGGTGCCTTCCCAGATTTGCCGCCATCCGGGTCCCGGCGCATGCATGGCATTGCGTTGACCCTGCACCAGGAGCAGATCGCAGCCCTCACGTACCGCCGAAGGCTGGGGCCTGGCGACGATGCCTGCGAAGTAGTGCAGCAGCGCATGCTGCGGCTGACCCAGGTTGTAGCTCGCCACGCAGGCTCGATCGTCCCCCATGGCGGCTCGTATCGAAGCGGCGACCGGGCGGTAGCTCCTGGCCATGTCCGCATACCCGATGAACATGACCCAGGCCAGCGCCCAGGTCACGGCCACGCCGGCCGACCATCCCATGAGGGCGCGTTCCCGGCAATGACGCAGGGCCTTCACCAGCCCGATCCAGAGCAGGGTCAAGGCGAGTGCCAGGATGAGCACCACGACGTTGAAATCCGGCACATAGGCCGGCTGCTGGCGCAGCCAGTGGCGATGGCGTGCAGCGGGAAAGCCCAGCTCCAGCGCGCTCCACTCGAACCATCCCATGAGCACCATGATCGACCCGAACAGTATCGAGAACGACCAGAAGGCGTTCGAGGCTCCGCGACGCAGTGCCTGCAGTCCGGGCACCGCCAGTACTGCCAGCGGTACGAGCAGGGGCAGCGCCTCGCGCTGGCGGACGTTGCCATCCAGGGATAGCAGCAGCGCGATGCTGGCGATGAGGACGATGCACACTGCGAACACCGGGCGCGTCCACAGCTCGCGGCGTCCCACCCATACGGCCCACAGTGCGAGCGGCAGTGCCGGGAATGCGAACCAGGGCAGCACGCCCAGCAGATAGGCGAGCGTGACCGGCATGCGTCCCAGCGTGCTGGCGAAGCGTGCGGGGCCGCTGACCGCCAGCCAGGCGTTGAAAGCCTCCGGTGCGGTCCGATACAGCAGCGCCGGCCAGATCACCAGCCACGGCAGCAGGGCCAGTAAGGCCACCACGCCGGCCAGCGCGTAAGTCCGGGTGCGCCACTGCGTGCACAGCAGCGGCAGCAGCAGCGCGCTGACGCCGAAGGCACCCACCGCCAGCAGTCCGTCGGAAAGGAAGCCGATACCCGCTGCGCAGCCCAGCGCCATACCGCCGGCGATCGACCTGCGACGCGCCAGCGAGATGCCGTACAGGCCCAGCGCGAAGGCCATGATCTGCGCGCTATCCGGGCTCAGCGCATGCGCCGGCGGAATCAGCCCGACGCAGCCCAGGAGTGCGAGCGGGCCGAGCCAGGCGGCACTCGCGCCCACCAGCTCGCGCACTGCCAGCGCCATCAGCAGAAACGCCAGCGCCATGTACAGGCCGCTCGCAAGTCGTGCGGCATCGTGCAGCGGGAGCAGGTCGTCGAGTGCGACGCTCAGTGCGGCGGCCGTCAGGTGATAGAGCGGAAAGGCATCCGGATAAGGCGCGCCGGCCAGCGTCGGGACGATCCAGTCGCCGGTTTGGACGATGTGCGCGACCAGGGCGATGCTGATCGCTTCGTCCGGTTTCCACGGGTCATGGCCGATCAGCCCCGGCACGATCCACAGCAGTGCGATCAGGCAGGTGAACGCCAGTGGATGCGCAAGAATGAGCTGGCCTATTTTTCTTGGGCCTGTGTTGACGTCCGACATCTGCCTGGTTGCGTGGTCGAGAGCCGGCTCCGGGCCGCATCGCTGCGGCGGTTCCGACGATGCGCTAGTCTAAATCGTCTGCGCGTGGAGACGCCGGAGAGCAGGGGCCCGCTGTTCACGAGCGGAAGGGAGAAACAAAAAAGGCAGCCCGTGGCTGCCTTTCAGCGTGACATGCCGCGGGCCTCAAGCGGCTTTGCCGCCGGCAGTCTTGGCTGCACCTTTGGCGTAGCGCTGGCGGAAACGCTCGACCCTGCCCGCGGTGTCGAGGATTTTCTGTTTGCCGGTATAGAAGGGATGGCAGGCAGAACAGACTTCGACGTGCAGGTCCCGGCCCATGACGGAACGCGTCTTGAAGCTGTTGCCGCAGCTGCAGACGACGTTGATTTCCTTGTAGTCGGGATGGATTCCGGCTTTCATGGCATGACTCCTTGATGGCTGCGGGCGATTGCCGACCGCCTCGCGAAAACCGTAAATGATACAGGATCGTCGTGCCGTGATCCAGGTAGCGCCGTTCCTAGCCACGTTTCATCGAATCGAAGAACTCACCGTTGTTCTTGGTCGCTTTGACCTTGTCGAGCAGGAATTCGGTCGCTGAGGGGTGGCGGGCGCGACACGGCGGCGCAGAGCGCTGGGGGCGGGAGCGGCCGCCGGCCTCGAAGCGGCATACGTCAGCCGCGCTTCATCGAGTCGAAGAACTCACCGTTGTTCTTGGTCGCTTTGACCTTGTCGAGCAGAAATTCGGTCGCTTCGAGGTCGTCCATCGGATAAAGCAGCTTGCGCAGGATCCAGATCTTCTGCAGCACGTCCTGACGCAGCAGCAGTTCCTCGCGCCGCGTTCCCGAGCGGTTGACG
>JAHCKU010000203.1 GCA_026125625.1 Burkholderiales bacterium
CCCGTGGCCCGAGGCGCTGGCGCCGAAGGATGTGCATGTTCTGCTGGGCGGAATCGTGTCCGTGCAGCAGCCCGCGGCGGAGGTGCGGTTCGCTGCCGGTCAGATCGTGGGGGCACCCGTGCAGGGGCCTGGGCGCGCGGCGGATCTGATTGGTGTGCGCCGCCAAGGCCTGGATCGGCTGGCGTGCGCCACGCCGCACTATCTGCTGGGCACCTTGTTCGACAATTCACCGGGATACAACTCTTTTCAATGGTGGCAGGAATCTGGTGCCTTGACGCCGCCGCCCAGCGGGGCGCTGCGGGATCTGTTCATCTGCGAGTTCTCCACATATCTGGCCACGGTGTTCGGTTCCACGGCCGCGCACACGGACGCACAGCCGCTGCCCGAACTGGGTTTCGATCTGCGCGGTTGGGAAGCGGGCCTGGGCAACGCACCATTTATCCAGCCGAGTGGTCTGAACGTGCGGCATCAGCGCCCCGGCAGTCGGCCCGTGCTGCGCGAAGTGGTTCACGCCGGTCGCAGCATCGTGGCGCTGGTCAACGAGTCCGACCTCAGCGGTATCGATGTCGATGAGGGGGTACTGCGTCCCTCGCTGTGGATCGACTTCGACTATCCGCAGCGCGCCGTGGGTCTCGAGTACGGCTACCTGCCCGACGCGGCGACGGAGGGATCCATTTGGGGCGCCGGTGTGATGCTCATGGCCTACGATGAGCAGGGCCGTTTTGTGGTGGGCGCCGACGGCGACGGCTGCGGGCTCACTGCCGCCGGCGAGAAAGTGGACCCAAACTGCATCAGCGCCACCATCAGTCGGAACGTCAATGCCAATCGCCTGGACAACCTCATCGGCGTACGTGACAGCGGCGGACGCATCGCCAGCGTGGAGTTGCGTTTCGGTTTCGCGCGCGCCGGGGCAGTGGAAGGTCCCGGCCGGCGCATCGTCGAGCCGCAGGTGGTGAGTCGCATCTGGCGCGAGTCGCTGCCGCCGGCAGCCGTGCTGCAGGGCCTGGTGGGTGTCGAAGGCGCGCGTACCGGACCGCAGGCGCTGGCGCCCTTCGCGCAACGTTATGGTGTGCCGGCCGGACCGCGCACCTTCGAGCTGCCTTATCGCTTCGATCGCGCAGTGGCCTTTCTGCGCGGTTTTCGCCTGGAGGCAAGCGATGCGCCGCCGCGCACGCTCAAACGGCTGTCCATCGGCCTGCAGCAGAACGACATGGTGTTCCACGCGGGTCAGGGTGATACGCTGACGCTCACGCCCTTCGGTTCGGTGCGGCAGACCGAAGGCGGCGGACTGCCCTTCGACATCGTGGCCTACTACACCGTCGTCGCATGGGATTCGCGCCAGGTGGACCTCGGCTACGCGCTAGGCGAGTCGCGTATCGAACTGCATGAACGTCTCAACCAACTGTGGAATTCCACCTATCCATCTATTCACACCCACGGCCTCTCGTTGCCGGCGCAGGGCGAACGACTGTTCGCCGGGCTGCAGTCGGTGAGCATCGAATTGATGGATGAGGACGAGATCGACGAGCTGGTTCTGTGGCCCGGTTACCAACGGGGCGTGCGCTGGGCGTTCGATGATGCCCCTATGCTGCGCGAATTGTCCGGCGCAACGGTGTGGCGCATGCAGAGTCGGGTCGAGACCGACGAGGATCGCCTGCATTGGAACAATGTGCGCATGGTGCTGCTGGCCGGGCACTCGGGTAGCCTGTCGCTGGGCGCCGATCTGCCGGCGGACCCGCTGGACGATGTGACCACCGTCCGCGCCTCGCAGAGTTGGTCCAGCCACGTTTTCACCAACAACGTGATCGGACCGCGCCTGCCGCCCCGGGCCGTGACCTTCGATCCCGCCGCCATCCGCGATCGCCGGCTCGCCTGGCCGTTGCGTGCTACCGTGCCGTTTCTGACCCTTGGCCTTACCATGGTCAAAGTCGGAACGCTAGGTGAGCTGGACGTAGAGGCGCGCGGCGAATTCTACGATGGCCGTCTGGTGGACTGGTCGCTGAGCTATGGATGGAGCCACGATCCGCTCACCTCGGAGACCCATGGCCGCCGGCGCGGCATGCTGGCATTTCCGGTCTTCGGCGCAGTCAATCCGGCCATGCCGCGCGCCGGCGGACGGCCGAGTACCGCACCGCTGGTCATGTCCGATGCCGTCATCGGCTGCGAGAACCCCCCGGAGTACCCTGGATTGGTGCAGAACACGGATCGCGTGCCATTGCGCATCGTAGCCGTGCAGCCGTACTACAATCCACACCTGCTCGATGACGATGGCAATGTCATCGAGCGGCCCACGCCGCCGCGCATGTTCGACTACGAGTTCCTCTGGCGCGGACAGCGCTTCGACGTCGCCGGTCTGCTGGCGCGCCTGCCACTGCATCTGCGCGCCGGGGAGCACTTGCAGATCCACCCCACCTATACACCGGCGGGACCCGCCGGCGTGCCAGGCACGGCGCTGCCCACTCATGGCGGCTACATTTTGTTCGAGACCGAGCACTCCCCGTATCCGAACTTCGTGTGGAGCGTCTCAGGCCGAACCGACGGCATTCGCCCCGCGGCACGCTGGAGCGTGCCGCGCGTGCAGCTTGGTGAGATCGCGCCCGGCACCACGCGTCGCCAGACGGTGCAGCTCGAATCCACCGGTGACGCCCGCCTGTGTGTGACGCGCGCCTATTTCAATGAATCGCCCTCCGGTTTCGCGGTCTTCAGTCACAGCAATGCGCTCGACCCTGCAGTGTTCACCATCGAGCTCGGTTGCACGCACGCGCAGCCGCAGGACTGCCAGGGCCGCACCGATCTGATCATCGAGAGCAATGCCGGCACGCTCACGCTGCCCGTCACCGCCAACGTCGATGAGCCGCCGCTCGAGGTGCCACCCTGCGTGACACCGGAGGACTACTTCCGCGGATGCCGGGAAGAGGGATGAGAGCTGGCCCGGACTCGCCTAATTCTCCTGTGAATTTTCCGAGCAATGAATTTCGGTACCGTAAGAAGTACCGTCACCCGTTGCGCCTGGAGTACCAACTCTGTCAGGCGGGCTCAAAACGTCTCCCGCCGTCTCACCACCGGCTACGGTCTTACCTTACCTCTGTGCGCTACAGATGCAGCGACGCGAGCATGCGCTCGTGCAGGATGCGAATGACAGCGATGCCGTAATCCGTAGTGACGTAGTAGATGAAGTGATGTTCAGCCGCACGGCGCCGGTATCCCGGTCGGATGTGACTGCAATCCTGGCCTTGTAACGGCGCCTCTGCCATGGCCGCACAAGTGGCTTCAAGTTCCTGCGTATAGCGCACGGCCTGAGCGAGCCCCCACTCTCTCACGGTGTAATCGAAGATGCCGTCCAGATCGTCTTGGGCGGCTGGACTCAGGCGGTATTCGGCCACTCGCGGTCAGCCGCCGTGCTGCGTGATCTTCCGGCGGGTGAAGGCTGCAAAGTCGAACGGTTGCGGTTCACCGCTACGCTCGCCTTCGATCAGCGCCTGGCGCAGCCCTTCGATCTGCGCGGCCCGCTCCTGCTCGCGACGGATAAGGTCGCGGATCAGTTCGCTGTCATTGGTGAAGCGACCAGCCTCGACCTGGGCGGTAATCCAGGCATCCTGCGTCTCGGTCACGGTGATGGTCTTGCGTACGGTGGCCATGGGTCGAATCCTCAAATGTCTGTTCTGGGAAGGTCCGGAGCAGCCCAGATGATATCAAACGCGCAAATAGTCATACATATTCATACATCTTGGCTTATCGCGGCTGAAAGTTTATTTTGACACTTGATTAAGACAGTAATTAGTGGCAATTTAGGTGCATGCACACTCCAGACCTCCCACCACAGGACCCGACCTACTCAGCCGACGAGCTGGCGGCTCTCAGTGGATTTCCACGTCGCACCATCCGGTACTACATCCAGCTGGGTCTGCTTGACCGGCCTATAGGGGAAACCCGCGCAGCCCATTACGGCTGGCAGCACCTCTCCCGCTTGTTGCGCATCCGCGAATTGACCGAACAGGGGCATTCGCTGGACCAGATCGGGCGGATGTTCAATGCGCCGACCGCGGCTCCCACGCCAACGGGCCCGGCACCGGGAACGATCTCGATCCAGAGTCAGGTCCACTTGGCGTCGGGCCTTGCCCTCACGATCGACCCGGCTCTCGCCAACCTTTCCCCCGAAGAACTGCGCGCCCTCGCGCGCGATGTCCTGAGCGCCTACCAGCGCCTTACCCAACAAAAGGATGAGTCCCACCATGCTCGCCACGAAGTCGAAGCCGGCCCGCAGGCTGCAACCGATAAGGAATCTCGCGATGAACGCTGAATTGCACCCCTGTCTGCGTACCGAAGAAGGGGCTCGCGTCCCGCTCACTGCTGTCTCGGCCACTGGCCGGCTCGATGGACTGTTGTTCGAGTTGACTGTCGAACAGCACTACCGCAACACCTCCACCAAGGCGATCGAGACCGTCTACACATTCCCGCTCCCTCTCAACGCAGTGCTGCTCGCTTTCGAGCTGGAACTGAACGGCACAAAGCATATGGCCACTGCCTTTGGACGCCAGCAAGCCGAACGCAAGTACGAGAATGCCATCGACGAGGGCGACTCGGCTGCACTGCTCGTCCACAACGGCAACGGCCTCTATACCGCGACGGTCGCGAATCTGAAGCCTGGTGAAGAAGCCACCGCGCGATATCGTTATGCGAAGCTGTTGCGAGCGCATCGCAACCAAGTGCGCTTGAACCTCCCGACCGTCATTGCCCCGCGCTATGGCAACCCCGCCGACGCGGGGCTCGAAGGACCGGCGATCCCCGGTGCGGAACTGCTGATCGAGTATCCGTTCGCCCTACGTATCGAGATCGCCGGCGTCACTGATGCTGCGCGCTTGAACTCTCCCTCGCACAAGATCGCCACCACCGCAACCGAGGGAGGACTGGCCGTGGAAATCGCCCACGGCGGATTCCTGGACCGCGACTTCGTGCTCGTGCTGGATCATCCCGCCGCACTCGCCAGAACCCTCGTCGCCGCCGACGGCGATGGCTACGTTGCGCTCGCTACCGCAGTATTGCCGGCAAAGGAAGCCGACAACCGGCCACTGGTAGTGAAACTGCTGCTGGACTGCTCCGGCTCGATGGGTGGCGACAGTACCGACGCTGCCAGGCGTGCCCTCGTGCAGATCCTGGGCAGTCTCACCGAATCGGACCGGTTCAGCCTTACCCGATTCGGGTCGCACGTCGAACATGTCACTGAGGGACTGGAACCCGCTGATACCCATTCGATCAAGCCTGCAACACATCTCGTGCAGCGAATGGACGCGGATTTGGGCGGCACGAACATGCCGCAGGCGATCCAGGCGACTGTCAGTATTCCGGTCCCGACTGGCGCCAAAGCTGACCTGGTCCTCATCACGGACGGCGAGGTTTATAGCGTGGACCAGGTGGTCGAGATTGCCGAGCGGTCTGCGCATCGACTGTTCGTGGTCGCCATCGGTGCCGCGCCGAACGAAGCGCTTGCGCGCAAGGTCAGTGAACGTACTGGCGGTGCCTGCGATTTCGTCGCTGCTGGCGAGCGCGTTGAGCCCGCGATCCTGCGCATGTTCGGGCGTCTGCGCGCCACGCCGCGCACGGTCGGTGAAATCCAGTGGTCGGAAACCTCCGACTGGACCGCTCCACTGCCCGCAGCCGTATTTCCGAACGACACGATCCACCTCATGGCCGGGTTTCGTAGCCGGCCCAGTGCACCGGTCACGGTCACGATCAACGGGGAACATGACGAGCATGCGACGCTAACGTTGCCCGCAGCCGGGCAGCTGCTCGCCGGCGACATCCTCCCACGCCTCGCAACCGCACAACGCCTGGCCGCATTGCCGGACGAAGCGGCACGCGAACTCGCCATTCGGTATCAGCTCGTTTCGGAACATACGAGCCTGGTCCTGGTAGCCGAACGCGCAGATGAAGACAAGGTTAAGGAACTGCCCCGCACCATTGCCGTGCCGCACATGCTAGCAGCAGGTTGGGGCGGCGCGGGGCGCGTTAAATCGGTAGCCGATAGGGACGTACGTGTGCAACGACAGGCTTGCTTCGCTC
>JAHCKU010000204.1 GCA_026125625.1 Burkholderiales bacterium
GCGCGTGACGCTGCCCAACATCAAGTGGGGGCTGCTGTACGGCGTGATTCTGTGCAACGCACGCGCCATGGGCGAGTTCGGAGCGGTCTCCGTAGTATCGGGCCACGTGCGCGGCCTGACCAACACCACGCCGCTGCACGTCGAGATCCTCTACAACGAATACAACTTCGCGGCGGCGTTCGCGGTGGCGTCGCTGCTCGCCTCCCTGGGACTGGTGACGCTGGTGTTGAAGAGCCTGGTGGAATGGAAGACGCGACGCGAGCTTGCTCTCGCCGCGACGTTGTCCGGAGAACGACCCGCATGAGCATCGAAGTCAGCAACATCGCCAAGCGCTTCGGCACGTTCACCGCGCTCGATCACGTCAGCCTGCACTTTCCCTCCGGCCAGCTGGTCGCCCTTCTCGGTCCCTCGGGTTGCGGCAAGACCACGCTGTTACGCATCATCGCCGGACTGGAAACGCCGGATTCCGGCTCCGTACTGTTTCATGGCGAGGACGCCTCGGCGCAGGACGTACGCCAGCGCCAGGTCGGCTTCGTGTTCCAGCACTACGCCCTGTTCCGGCACATGAGCGTGTTCGAGAACGTGGCGTTCGGGCTGCGCGTGAAGCCGCGGGCGCAGCGTCCTTCGAAATCGCAGATCCGCGAGAAGGTCATGGATCTGCTCAAGCTGGTGCAGCTGGACTGGCTCGCCGATCGCTATCCGCATCAGCTGTCCGGCGGTCAGCGCCAGCGTATCGCACTGGCACGCGCACTCGCGGTGGAGCCCAAGGTCCTGCTGCTGGACGAACCGTTCGGTGCATTGGATGCCAAAGTGCGCAAGGAGCTGCGGCGCTGGCTGCGGCGGCTGCACGACGAGCTGCACATCACCAGCATCTTCGTCACCCACGACCAGGAAGAGGCGCTCGAGGTCGCCGATCAGGTGGTGCTGATGAACAAGGGACGGGTCGAACAGGTCGGCCGCCCCAACGACGTGTACGCGCGACCGGCGTCGCCGTTCGTCTACGGCTTCCTGGGTACCGTCAACGTGTTCCATGGCCGTGCTCATGACGGACGCGTGGACCTGGGGCCGCTTTCGGTGGACGTGCCCGAGCACGGACAGGCAGCCGATGCGCCGGCCATCGCCTACGCGCGCCCGCACGAGATCGAGATCGAGCGCTTCTCGCCCGGACTGGACGGCATCCCGGTGCAGCTGTCGCGCATGCTCATGGTCGGATCGACCGCCCGCCTGGAGCTCGAGCGCGAGGATACCGGCGAGATCGTGGAGGCGGAGATCTCCTCGTCGCGCGCTGCCGGTCTGGCGCTCAAGCTCGGAGAGAGCCTGATGATCCGGCCGCGCTGCATGCAGGTCTTTCTGCAGGGATCGGATACGCAGCCGACGTCTCCGCCGGGCACGCGTCGGTAGCGCTGGGACGAACGACCTCGCCGCCGAAGACGGCGGGGTGGTTCGTTTCTACCCCACACCACCCCCCGGCTTCGCTTTATGCCCCGAAGGGGTACGGACCCCTCCTCCTGAGAGGAGGGGAAGAAAGTCGGTGCATCGCAATGTCTTCCCCTCCTCGACGAGGAGGGGTCCGGGCGAAGCCCGGGGGGTGGTGGGGTTGTAGACCGTCTCGATCTGGCTGGACCGCGGGCGGCACCCTATACTCGCACGCATGAACACCTCTTCCGCATGCACCGCGCTCGAGCGCCGAATCGCTCTTCCCTGCACACCGCCTGATCGCCTGCAATCGCGCCTCCCGCCGGCAACCGGAGACCGCGCATGAACGCGCACGCCAGCCGCTCGATCTGGCCGCTGCTGATCACCGCCGCAGCGATCCTGATGATCACCATGGGCGTACGCCAGTCGCTGGGCCTGTTCGTCTCGCCGCTGAACACGTCCAGCGGGCTGGGCATCGTGGCGATCAGCTTCGCGCTGGCGGTGGGACAGTTCGTGTGGGGCGCCTCGCAGCCGATCTTCGGCGCATTGGCCGATCGCTATGGATCGA
This sequence comes from Burkholderiales bacterium, assembly GCA_026125625.1. Lineage (GTDB taxonomy): Bacteria > Pseudomonadota > Gammaproteobacteria > Burkholderiales > SHXO01 > SHXO01. Next base: position 1,985 of record JAHCKU010000204.1, read on the forward strand.
CGCGCGTGCTCTACTTCGGCGCATTTCTGCTTGCGCTCGGTTGCGCGCTGACACCCTTCGTCAGCGGCCAATGGATGCTGATGCTCACGCTCGGCGTGCTGATGGCTGCCGGCGCCGGTGCCGGCAGCTTCTCCATCCTGATCGGCGCCACTGCCGCACGGCTGCCGCCCGAGCGGCGCCCGTTTGCTGCCGGCTTCATCAACGCCGGCGGCAGCTTCGGCCAGTTCGTGTTCGCGCCGCTGAACCAGGCCCTGATCGGCGCCTTCGGCTGGGTCAGCGCCATGCTGGCCATGGCGGTGGCGGCGCTGGCGACGATTCCGCTGGCACGTCCGCTACGTGGACGACGCACGCCGGCGGCAGCACCCGCGAGCGGTGCACGCACGGACGAAATGAAGCTGCGCGATCAGCTGCGCCTCGCAGGGCGCGACAGGAGCTACTGGTGTCTGCACGCGGGCTTCTTCACCTGCGGCTTTCACGTCGCATTCCTGGTCACGCATCTGCCGGGCGAGGTGCAGCTGTGCGGCATGCCGGCAACGGTGGCGGCGACCTCGCTTGCCATCATCGGACTGGCCAACATCGCTGGCAGCCTCACCGCCGGCACGCTGGGCGGCATCTACCGCATGAAGTGGCTGCTGTTCTGGGTGTACTTCAGCCGCGCGGTGGCCATCGCCATCTATCTTGTAGCGCCGAAGACCTCGCTCACGTTCTACCTGTTCGCCCTGGTACTCGGCTTCACCTGGCTGTCCACGGTACCGCCCACCGCGGGCCTGGTCGGCAAGCTGTTCGGCGTGCGCTACCTGGCGACCCTGTTCGGCCTCACGCTGCTGTCGCACCAGATCGGCGGCTTCTTCGGCGCCTGGCTGGGCGGGCTGGCACTGGAGGGCAGCGGCAGCTATGCGTGGATGTGGTATGCCGACATGCTGCTGGCACTGGTGGCAGCCTTCGTGAATCTGCCGATCCGCGAAGCGCCGCTGGGCACCGGCCTGTCACGGGCGCCCGCATGATGGAGCGCGAGACAGCGTGATGGACGTCCTGGCGCACATCCGCCTGATGGCGCAGTACAACCGCTGGATGAACGACAAGGTGTACGCCGCGGCGGCCGCGTTGACACCGGAGCAGCTGGCGCAGGAACGTGGCGCTTTCTTCGGCTCGCTGCTCGGCACGCTCAACCATCTGGTGGTCACCGACATCATCTGGCTGCATCGGCTCGGCACACATCCGTCACGCCATCGCGCGCTCGATCCAGTGCGGCAGATGCCGCGCCCGGATGCGCTCGATCAGATCCTGCATCACGACCTGGAAAGCCTTGCCCAGGCGCGACGCTCGCTGGATGGCATCTTCCTGGCCTGGACCGAGGAGCTGACGCACGCCGATCTGGACCACGTCCTCGACTATCACAACATGAAGGGTGTGGCGCAACGCAAGCTGTTCGGCAGTCTGGTCCTCAACCTGTTCAACCACCAGACCCATCACCGCGGCCAGGCGACCGCGCTACTGTCGCAGGCGGGCGCCGACGTCGGGGTGACCGACCTGCTGGCCCTGATCCCGCATATGCCGACGCCTTGATGTGCAGAGGAAGCGCGCGCTATTGCACGTGCAAACCAGGCTCCGGCTTGGCGGCAACACTTGCCGCCCTGTCGGCCGCGCAGCCGAGCGAGCGCGGGGGCAGCAACCCGAGATCGATCGTGCTGCCCATGCGCAGGTAACCGATGCGGTTGGGGTGGAGCTTGTCTCCCGCACCGCCGACGGTGGTATTGGGAACGAGCGCGTCGTGCATGGCGCCGGTCGAGGGATTCATGGTCACACGCTCGAAGTCGATCAGGGCATCGAACAGATCGCTGTCGCGCAACCACTGGTTCAGCTGCGCGCGCTTTGCTTCCTGCTCGGCGGAGCCATGTGCGGGCAGAGTGGCACCCATCACCGGGGTCAGTGTGGCCCCGATGATGCACACGCCGGGAATCGCTGCGCGCATGCGTGCAACACCGTCGTGCATGCCGGTCTGCACGGCTTCCACCGAAGCGTTGCCGTTGCTGCTGAAATCGTTCACGCTCTCCAGCCAGATGATCGCGGCCACGCCGGATAACGACAGGACGTCGCGCTCCAGCCGCGCCAGCGCCGATGGCCCGCCTGCAAAAGGCTTGTCCGGACTGTAGTCCTGCGGCCCGACCACCTGATTGCCGCCGATTCCTGCATTCACCACCGCCGCGCGGTTGCCGTAGCTCGCACGCAGGCGGCGGGCAAGCACGTCGGGCCAGCGGTCGTCCCCGTTCAGAGTCGACAGTGTGCCGTCGGTGATGGAATCGCCGAAGGCGACGACGGCGAAGGCATCGGCCGGTGCGCGCACGTCGAGCGCATCGAGGAAATACCAGGAAGTAGTGGTGAAAAGGTAGGAGGCTTCGGTCTCCTCGTGGCTGCGTGCGCCTGCATTGGGCGCCGTGACGTAGGAGGTCTGCAGCGCCTTGGCGTGCCAGGTCATCGGCCCGCTCTCGCCCACCACATGAAAGCTGACTGCCAGCTTGCGATCGGCGAGCAGGGGCGATGCGGGATCGGTGACGAAGTCGAGCGTGACCGGATCGCTCCAGGTAGAGGCGCCGGCAGGCAGTGTCACGCGCGTGCCGCCGTCAAAGGTCACTGGCCGGTTGGTGCCGGACACCACCGCCGCGCTGCTCTGCTGGAGCGCGATGAAAACGCCATCGAACGTGACCGCACGGGTTCCGAATACGTTGGAGAAGCGCAAGCGTGCTTCACGCCCCCACAGGGTGGGTCGTACGATCAGGCGAAAGGACTGCTCATGCGCTTGGGCAGACGGAAATGCGAGCCCGAGATCCGGCTGCGCCGATGGGTTGCCGCTGGGATACGGACCTTGTGCCGAGGCGGCCCAGCTCACCACCCATCTGCCTTCGTCCTCGGCATGTGCTTGTGCGATCGTGACGGACGCGGCTGCAATCACCCACAACAAGGCTGCCATCACGTTCATGCGTAACTCCCATGTCGAAGGATTCCCGGTTCCCGAACCGGCTGCACGATCGATCACGGGCATGCCGGCTGCCACTGATCTATCCTATCTACCATCGTCCTTGCCTGCTGCGTCCGAGGCACAGGTGGCGGGCACATCCAGGAGTGATCATGACCTCGTCCAATGATGCCATCGTGAGCGATCGGTCGGCACGACACGTCGAAGACGACCTGAAGGATTCGCTGCTGCGCGCGGTGGCGCAGAGTGCGCTGCGCACGCATCCGTGCGTGCACAGCTACTTCGAGCACCTGTTCCCTGCCGATTTCTATCTCCGCCTGCTGGCCAACCTGCCGCCCAGGGCGTGTTTTCACGAGCTGCGGCACCGTGATGCCATGCGCGCCGACGGCAGCAGCACGCGGCTGCGCATGTATCTCTATCCGGAGAATCTGTGGCGTATACCGGCGCCGCAGCGCGGCCTATGGAGCGCGGTGGCGGATGTGTTGATGTCGGGTGAGGTGCAGGACGCCTTCAAGCGCAAGTTCCGCGACACGCTGGAGGCACGCTTCCGTCGCAGCGTGGAGGACTTGTCGTTCTACCCCGTGCCGATCCTGGTGCGCGACCAGCCCGGCTATCGCATCGGCATCCATGCCGACGTCGGAAGCAAGGCGATAACGGTGCAGTTCTATCTTCCCGGCGACGGCTCACAGCGTCATCTGGGCACGGTGTTCCATGCGGGGCGCGACGGCGCGGCGGCCGAGGAAATTACGACCATGTCGTTCATGCCCAACACCGGCTATGCATTCCCCGTCGTCCCGCACGCGAGCTGGCACAGTGTCATGACCACCGGCAGCACCGACGGCGAGCGCTGCTCATTGATGCTCACCTACTACGTCCAGGATGGCGTGCGTGCGTGGTGCAAGCGTCGCTACGACCGGGCGCGCAGCCTGGTCGGGCTGGGGCCGCGCGGGTAATCGCGGGGGGTGGTTAGCGTTCTACCCCACACCACCCCGCGGGCTTCGCCCGCACCCTGACCACCCCGGCCGCTTCGCGGCCACCCCTCCCACTCGGCTTCGCCGAATAGGAGGGGATGA
>JAHCKU010000205.1 GCA_026125625.1 Burkholderiales bacterium
CGCGGACCAGGTGTTCACGCGTGCTTCCACACGGATGCAGAAGCTGCTGTTGGCCACATCGGTATTGCCGGACTTCGACGCCGAGATGGCGCAGGAACTGAGCGGTGTCGCGGAGGCGCGGCGCATCCTGGACGACCTGTGCCGGCGCCGGCTGTTCACCGAGCGGCGCGGTACGCTCAATGCCAGCTACCAGTACCACGCGCTGTTTCGCGAGTACCTGCGCGACCGCGCCGCTTCCGAGTTCTCCCGCAGCGATCGAGAAGAGCTCGAGCGCAAGGCTGCGCACCTGCTGAAAGAGGCTGGAAAGGAGCGCGAAGCTTTCGTCTTGAGCTGCAGTGCTCGCGACTGGCCCAGCGCGATGCAGCTATTGATCCGAAACGCGGAGGCGCTTCTGGATCAGGGTCGCTGGCGCACAGTTCTCGACTGGATAAATGCCCTGCCCTCTGAGCATGCTGCGATCGATCCTTGGATCCAATACTGGCGCGGCCTGTCATTGATTCCGAGCGACATTGGAACCTCGCGGTGGGTATTGGAACATGTTTGCGAGGCCTTCCAGCGAAGAGGCGACGACGTTGGAATCTGCCTGTCCACGGCAGGTCTGATCGACACGTACTTCTACGAGTATGGCGACTTCCGGCCTGCTGATCGCTGGATCGATCTGCTCCAGCGGACCCTGCAGCGTCAGCCCGTCTTTCCTTCCCGCTCCGCGGAACTGAAGGCGTATGGCTCGGTGGCGATGGGATTGCTGTTCCGCCGTCCTGGGGATGCCACATTGATTCCCTGTATCGATCGGATCCAGTCGCTGCTGTGGCCGGAGCAGGATCTCAACCGCAGAGCGGCAACGGTTCTCTACCTGGTTACCTATTGTTCCTGGGGGGCAGACTTCGTTCGCTTGAGTGATTTCTCTGACGCGCTCGAATCGTTGGCAGAAGATCCCGATGTCGCCCAAATCAACCGCTATTACTGCCTGGATTGGCTGGCCTACTTCTACACGATTCAAGGCGACATGCAACGTGGCGAACGATTGACCAGGAAGGCGTATGCCCTCGCCGAATCATCGGGCGATCGTACCTTGCGTATCGACCTGCTGCTTACGCGCGTGTTCCTCGCCGATCAGAACGACGATGCGGAGGATTCCAGAAAGGCGTTGGAAGACATGGCGGCGACCGGTGTGCGCCGGCCGTTCGACCGCGTTCTGTATGACATGGGGCGCGTCAAGTCCCGGCTGACATGCGCCGATTTCGAGGGGGCAGTGCATGCCGGGCATGCAGTCGTGGCATCCGCCGATGCGATCGGTATTCCTTTCTGGCAGGGTAATTCCCGCGTGTGGCTGGCGCTTGCCCTGATCGAAGTGCGTCGCTTCGACGAAGCACAGCGGACGATCGACGATGGCCTGGCTATCGTGCGCTACACCTGTCTCGCCCAGGGAGTCCTGCTGCTCACCGCGATGGATGCGCTTTGCAAGCTGCGCCAGACACGCCAGGATGAGGCGCGGCCAGCCTTGCAGGAACTGTTTTCGCTCGCTCAGGAGGGGAAACGGGCAGGATTGTTTGCGCGGATCCATCGCTACAAGCCGGAATTGTGTGCGGCTGCACTGAAGTTGGACATCGAGGCGGAATATGTCGCACAGTTGGTCCGCGCCGCACGCTGGCCCGCACCAGAGATACCTATCGAGGCCTGGCCCTGGCCGATCCGTATATACACCCTCGGCAGGTTCGCCCTCGAACTGGACGGTCGACCGTTGTCGTTCGAGGGCAAAGCCCCGCGGCGTGTCCTGGCACTGCTCAAAGTGCTCATCGCACTCGGCGGGCAGCGGGTGCCGCGCCAGCAGTTGGTCGATGCGCTGTGGCGCGATCAGGATGGGGATGGCGCCGATGCTTCATTGAACGTCGCGGTAGCGCGTCTGCGCAAGCTCCTTGGACGACCGGACGCTGTGCTGGTCAGCAACGAGGCGTTCACGCTGAATCGACAAGTATGCTGGACGGACGTGTGGGCATTCGAGCACGGCATTCTGGAAGGGCTTCCGACGAAGAGCGCATTTCAGCGTTTGCGAGACCTCTATCCGGGCGACTTCCTGCCGGCCGACATGGCCGAGGCCTGGTCGGTGCGCACACGGCTGCGGCTGCGCACGCGCTTCATCAATGAAGCAGTGGTGCTGGGACGAAGCCTGGAGGCCACGGGCGATTTTACGGTGGCCGCCGAGCTGTATCGTCGATGCCTCGAGGCAGACGATTTGGCGGAAGAGTTCTACCAGGGCCTGATGCGTTGCCATCTTGTGCTGGGTACCGCAGCCGAGGGCATGACAGTGTTCCGTAGGCTCCGTCAAATGCTCTCGGTCGTGCTCGGCATCGCCCCCTCGCCGGAGAGCGAAGCGTTGGCCCATCGGCTGCAGAGTCTACGGCCTTCGACCGCCATCTCTGCGGCGAGCACGCTATCCGAAGGAACGACCAGCCGAATGACGAAGGCTGACGACTCGCGATCGGTACACCGTCCGTAAGGCGCTGCAGCTTACTCTGCCGTCGTTAGTAGGAGAGGTGATGGATACCTACATCGTGCAGGTGTATCGGCGTGGGTCGCAGGGCGAGTTGCACGGGCTCGTGGAACGCGTGGGTGGCGAGGAACGATATCCGTTCGCTTCGATGGAGGAGCTGTGGGATGTCTTCCGAGCGAAACCGGAGAAGACGGTCAGACGACTGTCACTCTCGTCCTCGACACTCGATTCCGGTCAGGCTGGAAGAAGATGGCGATGAGCAGGACGCAGTTTGGCTTTTTAATCCCAATGCACCTTTGTGCTGACCCATGGCACTCACCGAATCCCGGCCGATCGGAACTATTGGCTTCGGCTAATTGGAAGTCACCAGTCCGCTGATTGGAAGTTGGGGCGCGGCCTGGAAGCCGAATCGGCAGCTGTGCTGGACAGATGTTTGGGTGTTCGAGCACAGCGTTCTGGAAGGCCTCCCGGCGAAGAGCGCATTCCAGCGTCAGCGGATCCCTTATCCGGGGGACTTCCTGCTAGCCGACATGGCCGAGGGTGTGGTCGGTGCGCACACCGCTACGACTGCGTATGCGCTTCATCAATGAAACGGTGGTCCGGAAGTGAGCTTTCTCAAGCCCCCTGCCGCGACAGATCGCCGGACTCCAGCGTGTGCCTGGCGATGACGGGCTTGAGCTCCGGCTTGATGTAGCGCTCGTCGTAGCCGTTGAAGATGTGCCCGAACAGGCCGCGATTCAGGTCGCTGGTGCCCATCAGCCAGTCGGCGATGGGGAAGGTGAGGTTCATGTTGCGGTCCATCATGATGCCCTGGTTGTGATGGGCGGTGTGATGGCGCCGGATGGTGTTGACGAAGGGGATGTTGCGCACGAACCAGTTCTCGTGCACGTGACAGCAGTAGTGGAAGGTCTCGTAGATCAGGTATTGGGCGACGATGGTCACCATCAGCACGTAGCCGGCGTTGGGATTGATCAGCCAGCCCAGCGCCAGCGCGAACGGCGTGCCCATTCCGATGAAGGTGGCGAGCGCGCGCCAGGGAAAGAAGATGATGCGGAACTCACGGGTGGAGTCGACCGTCATCTCGTTGTTGGTGAAGTACTGATGGTGCTGGCGCGTATGCCGGTCGTAGATCGCGCGCAAGGCCCACACGTCGATCAGGCGATGCATCACGTATTTGTGGATCCACCACTCGAACCAATTGGAGAAGGCGAACACCGGCACCACCAGCAGCCATTCCCAGGTCGCGTTCTCCATCCGGCTCAGGCACCACCAGATGACGGCGATGCCCACCGCGTACATCACGCCCACGTGCACCAGACCGCTGTACAGCGGGCCGATCTGCGACTTGTATTCCTCGCGGAACTGGCGCTGGCGTTCGCTCATCATGGGCGCGACTCCTCGGCTTGCGGGGGGTGACAGGCGCCTACTTTACGACTGATATATCAGTTGCGCAAGCACGCCGCTGGCCTCACCGGAGGGCGCATTTCTCGTGATCGGGCATTGCGGTTACGCTCCGTTCCGGCGCGGCGCGGGTGAAGCTTTCGATGTTGTCCAGCAACGCATCCAGCGCATGCGCCGCGCCGTCCTCGTCGCCCTGGGCGATGGCACGTGCGACGTTGGCGTGAAGCCGCGCGGATTCGGGCAAATCCGCCGCCTGCTTGTAATGGTGATACCAGAAGCGTCGCGCGAGCGACTGCATGTTCACCATGGCGCCGGTGGCAAATTCGTTGCGCGCCGCGACCAGGCACATGTCGTTGAACTCGCGGTCCACGCGCATGAAGGTCACGTCGTCGTTGGTGCGTGCCGCCTCCTCGAAGGCACGCGTGAGCGCGGCGAAGCGCTGGCGTTCGTCGGCGCTGGCGCGTCGGGCCGCGCTGCGCGCGATCAATCGCTCCACCTCCCGCCGCACTTCCAGCAGGCGCAGCTGGGTGGCGACGTCGATCTCGGAGATGACGATGCCGCGACGAGGGAGGATGTGCACCAGGTTCTCGCGTGCCAGGCGCTGCAGCGCTTCGCGGATCGGCGTGCGGCCGATGCCCAGCCGCGTCACCAGCATCACCTCGGACACCTCGGTGCCGGGTGCCAGTTCCAGGCGCACGATCATCTCCTCCAGCATGCTGTAGGCGAGATCGGTGAGCGAGCCGCCTGCGGGCGCCGTCGCGCGGCGCGTGTGGCCGGGGTGGAGGCTTTCGAGGAGAGTGCGAGGCGAGCGGGTAATGGCGTGCTCCTAGTGGCGTGCGCGCAGGATGCGGATGATCTTGAGGACGGAGAAAGTCATCAGGGCGAACCCAACGCCGGCGATCATCCCGGCCAGCTCACGATTGGCCAGTACCGGCAGGATGCGCGACATGTCGGTGAACAGCCCGGCCAGGCCGAGCGCCGCCAGCACGGTGCCGACGATATCCATGAAGATCAGCTGCACTGGGATACGCATTTTCATTCCGCCTTGATGTTGCGGGCACGCACCAGCTGCGCCCACTTCGCGGTCTCGGCCTTGATCTGCTCGCTCATGCGTTGCGCGCTCCCGCCCCAGACGTTGAGATCGATCTCTTCGAAGCGCTTGAGCACCGCCGGATCCTTCAGCACGTCGTTGATCACCTGATTGAGCTTCGCGACCACCGCCGGTGGTGTCTTTGCCGGTGCCAGCACACCCCACCAGGGCTCGATCACGAATCCCGGAAAACCTGCTTCCTCCATGGTCGGCACGGCCGGCAGCGCCTTCGAACGCGTGGAGCCGGTGGTGGCGAGCGCGCGCAGCGCGCCGGACTTCACGTGCGGCAGGATCGAGGGTGCGTTGTCGAAGAATACGTCGAGCTGGCCGCCGCGCAGATCGACGATGACCGGTGCCGAGCCTCGGTAGGGCACGTGCGTGATCTCCACCTGCGCCATCGACTTCAACAGCTCGCCCGACAGATGCGGCGAGGAGCCGAAGCCGGACGAGCCGTAGGTGAGCTGGCCGGACTTGGCCAGCGCCATCAGTTCCTTGACGCTCTTCGCCGGCACCTGCGGATTGATCACCAGCACGTTGGTGACCCCGCCGATCAGGGCCACGGGCACGAAGTCGCGCGCCACGTCGTACCCGGTTTTGGCATAGATGCTGCCGTTGATGGCGCAGGTGCCGATGGTGCACAGCGACAGCGTGTAGCCGTCGGGCGCGGCGCGCTTGACCAGCTCGGTGCCGATGTTGCCGCCGGCGCCCGGCCGGTTCTCCACGATCATCTGCTGGCCCAGGCGCCGGCTGGCATGCTCGGCTACGATGCGGCCGACGATGTCGGTGGTACCGCCGGCGGGAAACGGCACCACCAGCTTGATCGGCTTGTCGGGATAGGTCTGCGCCTGCGCGCAGGCGGCGGCCAGGGCAAGCAGGGCAAAGAACAGCCGCGCACTCCAGCGCGACCACGGATGTTGCAGCATGGGTTTCTCCGAAGCGGGGATGTGCCGACGCAGCGCGGGAATAAGGCCTCAGTTCAGGGCTGGCAGAAGCTCGGCTGCAACCACGC
>JAHCKU010000206.1 GCA_026125625.1 Burkholderiales bacterium
ATCTTCTGCTTGTGGATCCTGCCGCCGCGAGCCGCGGCACGTTCCGCCTCCACCTTGCAGTCGGCGCAGCTGAAATAGACCAGAACGCTGTTGCCCTCGATCGGATAGCCAGGCATCTTGATCAGCGAACCGGCTGCACCCGGCGCGTCGAGGTTCATCGGGAAGGCCCACATCTCGACTTCCGTGCTGTCGAGCCTGGATAGCTGAACGTCGAACACCGCTTCGTAGAACACCTTGGCCCGATTCATGTCTTCGACGTAGATTTCGAACCACCCGACCGGATTGTGCATGGTGGACCTCCCTGAGTTGCGAGTTGAGGAGCGAGAAGACCATAGGGGCGGCAAGTGGCGGACCTGGAAGTTTCCGTAGCGGAACGGCTTACGAAAGCTCGGCGAGCACGGCGGCGAGGAGGCGCAGCCATGACGACCGCGTACCCCCTGCTGTCCGAGCGCGACTCACACGCCGTGGTCGGCATGGATGTCGCCCGGGCCTTCCTGTGGCCCGGCAACTGGAACCGCGACAACATGACCCTGCGCAGGCTCGCCTACGCGGTGCGCCAGTATGACCACCTCCAGGCGCTGGTCGACCAGCACGACGAGCAGGATCCCGCCATCAACGTGCTCGCTGCCCTTTTTTCTTCTAAGGATTGGTCGCGCTTGGGGAGGTCACGCACCGGCGGCGAGTCAGTCCAAGTCCGACGAGCCCGAGACTCAGTAGCGCCAGAGGCGAGGGTTCGGGCACGGATTGCGTTGCAAAGCGGAAATTGACCTGCAGCCTGCTTCCGTTGACGTAACTCAGCCCCTCCCAGTTGACAAAGATCCGGTCTTCATCGAACGTGAGCCGAGTGTTGTCGAACCCAGCAAGCGTTGTGGCTGGATCGACCGTTGCACCCACGATCCCGTGGGGCAACACGGCGGCGAAGATGACGCCGTTGAACAGACTCGTGTTCCAGGTTGGAGCGCTCAGAATCGTATTCAGCACGATGCTGAGCGTGTCGTCGGTGAAGTCGACCAGCAAAGTGGTGACCCCCTCGACATCGCCGACCGTCTCCTGCCCGTCGCCGACCACGAACGAAGGCGGCGAAAAGGAAGAAGACGAGTAGATCGTGCTGCTGTCCGGATAGTGGTAAGCCACGTCGAATTGTTGGCCGACCAGGCCCGCCTGGGCCGTTGCCGTGCTCGCCAGCAATGTTGCGAAAGCAATCGAGATCAACCCTGTTCTCACGGCAATTCCTCTGGAATATTGGTATTAGTTGAAAAACAGTAAACCGCGCCCTGAGAGCAAAAACCGTACTTTCCATCCTTAGATGAGCAAGATCAACCAGATGGCGCGATTTCTCATTCCCTCAGACGAGGTGTTGTCAAATTATTCGACATTGCGACGCAGAGACGCGGGTAGAAGCCAGTCGTTCCTCACGAGGATCGCCGATTGCCTGCGCTGTGAGGCACAATTTGCTTGACGAGATCTTCAGCGGGCTTCGCCCGCTTGCAGTGGCTGGATGATCGCTGGCGTTGGGCGCCGACGGAACGCCGTCCCCATTGCGATGACGGAGCACGCTTGATTGAAAATAAGCGACTAGCGATTGCGCTGCTGCTTTCGCTGCTGATTCATGCGCTGCTGCTGAGTCTGAATTTCAGTGGCGAGGGGCTTGGGCTTCCGGGCTTCGGCTTTCCCTGGCGAGATCGACGGATCGAGGCGCCCCGGTTGGTCGTCACGCTCGTTCCGCCACAGGTCACGCCTGCGGGGCCGGCGGTCCCTCCGGTTACAGAGCCCTTGCAACAAGCACCGGCCGAGCAGCCTGCTGCCAGACGACCGGTTCCGACTCCTTCCGCGTCGCTGGCGCCACGCGGACTGACGATCGTTCCCCCTGCCAGACCCGCGGCAGAAGTCAAGCCAAAGCAAAACGCCCCGGCCGATGCGGACACTACGGAAGCGCTTCCGCGCGCCGAAAGGTCTGCCGACCCGGCGCCCACTCGGATCCCTGAACCACCCGTCATCGACATGGAGCCCGAGCTGGTCGTGCCCTCTGCTCCATGGGCGTCAACGTCCGACGTCACCGCAGCGCCAAGCGTATCCAGCGCGGAGCCCGCCCTGCCCGCGCCCAGCGATGCCGGCGATGCAGCAGTGCAGGAGCGAATCGTCACGAAGGCGCAGGAGCAAGCCGTTGAACAGGCGGCTGCGGTGCAAGAGGCGGCTCGTCAGGAGGCTGCCCGGATCGAGGCCGCGCGGCTGGAGGCACAACGTCAGGAAGCTGCGCGACAGGAGGCAGTTCGCATCGAAGCCGCTCGTCGAGAGGCGGCAGCCGAGCTGGAGGTACAGCGCCAGGAAGCAGCTCGCCAAGAGGCGGCGCGCATCGAATCGGCGCGACTGGAGGCACAACGACAAGAAGCCGCACGACAGGCCGCCGAACTGGAGGCGCAGCGCCAGGCAGCTGCTCGTCAGGAGATGGCCCGTATCGAGGCTGCGCAGCTGGAGGCCCAACGCCAGGAAGCCGCACGACGTGCAGCTGCCGAGCTGGAGGCGCAGCGACAGGAAGCTGCTCGTCAGGAGGCGGCTCGTATCGAGGCCGCGCGACAGGAGGCTCAACGTCAGGAAGCCGCGCGACAGGAGGCCGCGCGTGTCCAGGCCGAACAAGAGAAGGCAAGACGGGAAGAGAGGCTTCGGGCCATCGGACGTCAACTCGATGAAGAAGCCGCCCAGCGTGAAGCCGCCTCGACGGACGGTCGCCAGCCCAACCTGCTACCCCGGTCGTTGAGTATCCCGCGCCGAATCAAGCTGTTCGGACGCATCCACTCCAACCTCGCACTCGTCCAGTACGCGGAGGCGTGGGCTCAGAGGATCCAACTCAACACCGGAGTCGAAACGGTCCAGGAGGTGGCGAAGCGACCTCACAGGAACCCGGTGGTGACGGTCGCCATTCGAAGCGACGGTTCAGTGGAGTCAGTGACTTTTGAAGTCTCCAGCGGTGTGGCGGAGGTCGATCAGGCGGTACGACAGATCGTGGAGAGCCAGAAGCCCTACGTAGCGTTCCCCCATGTGCTGGCCCGCGACTACGATGTGGTCGAAATCCGTCGAACCTGGCACTTCGATACGGTCATCCGGCTGGACTGATGTGAGCCCAGCCTCCGCAGGCGCGTAGCACCATGCGAATTGCTCCGCGCCTTTTCGGGCTGTGACGCCAAGTGGAATCGCGAGAGTGATTGGCTCGTCGATCCGCACCGGACCGGCGCATTCATGACCTGTTCAGGCATGAAGATGTCCTGCAACCCATAAGCGTGTCTACCGGCTCTACAGCCAGGTGCTTCGGCGAGAGCGATCTGGAATCAGTCGCGCAGAGATCCTCCACGAGATCGCCGCCGTCGCCGTGGACGACGGCATCATTTCGGACTCCATCACCGCCCTGGAAATCCACACGGAAACAGGCTACGGTGGTGCCCGCGTGGTCATCGCAGGCGAACTGGCCAAGGCATGCTGCTGGAGCGCGACACCCTCGATGCCGACTTGTTGACCCAAGTGATTGAGGTAACGTTCGAGCGGTGCAGCATAGCTATGCCGTTGAACTGCCGGTCGATCTCACAGACGAATTTGCACACGGCCCTTCGCGGCAGGCGCTGTGGCAAGCATTCGTCAAGAAGAACGAACTCATCCCCAACCCTTGGCCGCCATCGTGGAACAGCTGCGGCGACATTGAAACCGGCGTTGAGCCAGGCCGATCCATGACAGTCATTTCACTCGTATCCATCGATTTGGAAGTCGGTCGCGACAGCAGGCGTATCCACCAATTGGCTGGGGTGCATGGCGATGGCAGCGCCTCTCTCATCTTTCCGCCCGGCACGCTGCCCGACGCGCTCAATGCCTTAGATCACCTCGCCGATGGCGCGGCATTTATTCTTGGGCACAACCTGATCGCGTTCGACTTGCCGCAGCTACGCGCAGCCCAACCCAATCTGCGGCTGCTGGACAAACCCGCCATTGATACGCTGCGCCTCAATCCTCTAGCCTTCCCGCGCAACCCATACCACCACCTCGTCAAGCACTACCAGGATGGTGCTTTGCTCGGCAACCGCCGCAATAACCCACTGCTGGATGCCGAACTCGCCCTGCAAGTCTATGCCAATCAGCACGCTAGCCTGAGGGCAATGCAGGACACCGCACCCGACCTTTTGCTCGCATGGCATTGGTTGACGACACAAGATGGCAGTGCGGGTGGACTCGATCATTTCTTTACCGAAGTTCGCGGCACCGGCAGGCCGAATACAGCCCAGGCCACGACTGCACTCTCCCGTTTGCTGGACAACACGGCCTGCGCACAGGCCAGCACAAAAATCATCTCCGAAGCGGCGCAATCCCCTTGGCCTTTAGCTTATGCACTCGCCTGGATATCCGTAGCTGGCGGCAATTCAGTGATGCCCCCATGGGTACGCCACCAATTTCCCGAAACCGGACGATTGATCCAGGCCTTGCGCGACACGCCCTGCACCGATCCTGCTTGTACCTGGTGCCGTCGCGAACACGATGCTTTGGCTCAGTTGAAGCAGTGGTACAACAACAAAGATAAGGATTACGACTTTCGCCCCGAGCCGGTGGACGCGGCCAGTGGTTTGCCCTTGCAGCGGGTGATCGTTGAAGCGGCGATGCGTGGCGAGCACGCCTTGGGCATCCTGCCCACTGGCACCGGCAAGTCGCTGTGCTATCAGGTGCCCGCCCTGTCGCGCTTCGTGCGCACCGGGGCGCTTTCCATCGTCATCTCGCCGCTGGTGGCGCTGATGGAAGATCAGATCAAGGGTCTGCGGGATCACGGCATAACAAGCTGCGCAGCCATCAACGGCCTGCTGTCCATGCCCGAGCGTGCGGACGTGCTCGACCGGGTGCGCCTGGGCGATATTGGCATTCTGCTGATTGCGCCGGAGCAACTGCGCAACAAGAGCGTACGCAAGGTGCTGGCGCAGCGCGAGATCGGCGCCTGGATTTTTGACGAGGCGCACTGCCTGTCCAAGTGGGGGCAGGATTTCCGCCCCGATTACCGCTACGTCGCCCGATTCATCCGCGAAAGCGCCGAGGCCAGTCCGGGCGGCGAACTGCCGCTGATCCAGTGTCTGACCGCCACCGCCAAGCCCGAGGTCGTGGCCGACATCGTGGGTCATTTCAGGGAGAGGTTGGGCGTCGAACTGCACGTGTTTGACGGCGGGTCGAAACGCGACAACCTCGAATTCGATGTCATCGAAACCACTCCGGCAGAGAAATTCGACCAAGTCGCCGGCTTGATCGAGCGTGAGTTGCCTGTCGGAACGTCCGGCGGAGCCATCGCCTACTGCGCCACGCGCAAACAGACCGAGGACCTAGCGGCCTTCCTGCGCGAAAAAGGGCTGGCTGCCGCTCCCTACCACGCGAAATTGCAGCCGGAAACCAAGCAGGAGACGCAGAAAGCATTCATCACAGGTACGCTGCGCGTCATCGCGGCGACCAACGCTTTCGGCATGGGCATAGACAAACCAGATGTGCGCCTAGTCGTGCATGCCGACATTCCTGGTTCGCTCGAAAACTATCTACAGGAAGCGGGCCGCGCCGGGCGCGACCGCGCGCTGGCACGCTGCGTACTGCTCTATACAACAGAGGATGTGGAGCGCCAGCACAGCATGTCGGCAGCCTCACGCCTATCGCGTCGCGACATCCAGAGCGTGCTGCGCGCCCTACGCCAGTTACAGCGCAAAAAGGAGCGCGATCAGGCGCTGGTCGCCACATCTGGCGAAATTCTGGACGAAGACGAAGATGGCAAGTTCAAACGCGACAGAGCAACCGACGACACACGTGTGCGTACGGCCATCGCATGGCTGGAAGAAGCCGGCTTGGTGCGCCGCGAAGAAAACGCTGTGCAGATATTTCCCTCGGCATTACGCATCAAGGATATAGCCGAAGCCAGGCAAAAGCTGGCCCGCGCCACGGAGCTTTCACCAGACAATCGCAAACGATGC
>JAHCKU010000207.1 GCA_026125625.1 Burkholderiales bacterium
ACCTGTCATGGCAGCTCGTCTCGATGCCGGCTCGAGCCGGTCGGCTGCTGTCCTGGTTGCTTGCACGGAACGTGCCCGCGAAAAACCAGGGACACGGCGCGTGCCCGGCGTCTCCTCATGCACCATCGCGGCGCCAGACGCTACCACAGCGCCACGATCAGGTGCCGGTGCATCCACGTTCCAGGCGCGGCTACGTCTCGCTTTCACCGGGCCGCGCACCGAATGGACGGGCTTTGCGGCGTTCTTCGACCCGCGCATGCAGGTTCGCCACGATCTCTTCGGCGCGCGCACGCTGCTGGTCGCTGAGCCCGCTGCGCAGTGCTTCCAGCGCCCGGCCATTGTCCGCTGCATCCGCAGCATCCTCGACGCCGAAGTACTGCCCGGCGAGCGTCAGCCAGGCAAAGCCCTCGGCCGCATCGGCCGGTACACCCCGCCCATGCGCCGTCATCAGACCGAGCTTGTGCATGGCGATGGCGGTGCCCTTGTCGGCAGCGCGTTCGTACCAGTCGCGGGCATGCTTGAGATCGCGCTCCACGCCCAGGCCGTTCTCGTAGAAGTTACCCAGGTTGTACATGCCCAGCCCGTCGCCGCCATCGGCTGCACGCCGATACCAGTCCAGGGCATCGGCATAGCTCTGCGCCACGCCGTGGCCGTTCTCGTACAGATCGCCGATGCTGTTCATGGCCCAGGCGTCCCCGCCTTCGGCTGCCATCTCCCACCACTTCAGCGCCTGCTCGTAGCTCTGCTCGACACCGTGACCGTTGGCATGGAGCAGGCCGAGGTTGTTCATGCTGAGGGTGTAGCCGCGCTTGGCCGCCTCCTTCCACCAGCGCATGGCCTCCTCGAAGTTCGGCGCATCGACGCCGATGCCGCGCGCCCACAGCAGTCCCAGGTTGTTGATGGCGCGCACGTCTCCACGCCTGGCGCCCTCGATCAGATTGGCCGGATCGGTCGAGATCTCGCCCGGCCTCACCTCGGTAAAGGTCTCGTCCTCGTTGGGCAGGGCCTCACTCTGGGCTGCTGCGTGCGGGGCAGCCAGCAAGGCGACGAGCAGCGTCGGAACGAGCAACAAAGCCTTGGGTTTCATCGTGCCCTCCTTGTCGGCAACGACTCGTGCACACGATACGCTCTTCAGGGATGCTTCTTCACCGCGTCCCTGGTTGTAGCTAGGCTTTGAGCCATGGCCGCAGGGCTTCCAGCAATGCCTCCGGTGCCTCTTCCGGAATGAAATGCCCACAGGGAAGTGCAAAGCCCTGCACGTCGTCGGCTTTCTCCTTCCATGCGCCCACGACGTCGAACAACGTGTGCATCTTGCCGAATTCACCCCAGATGGCGAGCACCGGGCAGCGCAGCTTGCGGCCCAGATCGCGCGCGTCGTCCTCGAAATCGACACCGGCGGCGGCACGGTAGTCCTCCAGGCCGGCCCGAATGGTTCCGGGCAGCGTGAAAGCGCGCAGGTACTCCTGCACCATCGGCTCTTCGATGGCTGCGGCGGAGACCGACAGTGCGCGGAACATGTGCCGCAGGAAAGCCTCGGGCACGGCACCGATCATGAGCTCCGGCAGGTCCGGGGCCTGGAAGTAGAACCAGTGCCAATAGGCCGCGGCCAGGTGCCGGTCGGTGTTGGTAAACACCGTGTGGGTGGGTACGATGTCGAGCACGCACAGGCGCGTGACCGCCTCGGCGTGGTCGAGCGCCTGACGATGCGCCACGCGCGCGCCTCGGTCGTGCCCGACCAGGGCGTAGCGCTCGTGCCCCAGCGCGCGCATGAGCTCGTGCATGTCGCGCGCCATGGTGCGCTTGTCGTAGCCGTCGCGCGGCTTGTCCGAGTCACCATAGCCACGCAGATCCGGACATATCACGCTGTACTCCTGCAGCAGCCGCGGCGCGATCTTGCGCCACATCTGCGCGGTCTGCGGATAACCGTGCAACAGCAACAGCGCCGGACCTTGCCCGCCGCTCCACAGATTGATGCGCACACCGTTGGCGGTGACCGTGTGCTGCTTCATCCCGGTCATGAACATGCAGGCCTCCTCCTCACTCGCGTTCGATCATGCCGTCTTCGGACATGGCACTGCACACGCTGTTGTAGGAGCAGGCCACCGCCAATGTCGTCCTGCGCCCGCAACCGGATGCCTGCACCTTGTACACCACGCGCTGCAGGCTCTGCAGGCGCGTCATGTCGCCAGCCTCGTGCGACAGCAGCTGCGCCTTCACGTCCCCGCAATTGAGGTCGACCTGGCCTCGCTCGCTTGCTGCGGCGAGGGCATTGGGCTTCATCTCTTCGATGCGCCGGGCAGCCTGCTCCGGCGCCGTCTTGCACCCGGCCAGCAGCAGCGCAGTACACAGGCCAAAGGCCAGCGGGCGCGGACAACGACGGACGACGGCAAGCATGGAGTGCTTACTTGCCCAGGAACTCCCGCAGGCGCCGCACCCCTTCCTGCAGCACCGGGATCGGCTTGGGATAGGAGAAGCGCACGTGCTCGGCGGCACGGTGCTCACCGAAGTCGATGCCGGGTGCCACGGCCACACCCGCGCGCTCCAGCAGATCCAGGCAGAAGCCGTAGCTGTCGCGTGTGATACGGCTGCAGTTGGCATAGATGTAGAACGCTCCCTGCGGGGTGACGGGAATGTCGAATCCGAGCTCGCGCAAAGCCGGCACCAGGTAATCACGCTGATCGCGAAAGCGCAGCCGACCAGTTTCGCACTCGGCCAGCGTCTGCGGCGTGAACGCGGCCAGCGCAGCCTGCATGGCGATGTCGGAATTGGAGATGAACAGATTCTGCGCCAGCTTTTCCACGTCGGCCACGTAGCGCTGCGGCATCACCATCCACCCCAGGCGCCACCCGGTCATGCAGAAGTACTTGGAGAAGCTGTTGATGACGAACACCTCGTCGGTGAATTCCAGCGCGCTGTGCGCCTCCTGGTCGTAGGTCAGGCCATGGTAGATCTCGTCCACGATCAGCACGCCGCCGCGCGCGCGCACTTCGGCGTGGATGCGCTGCAGATCCGGCAGCGGGATCAGCGTGCCGGTGGGATTGGAGGGCGTGGCGACCATCACCGCCACGGTGCGCGGCGTCCAGTGCTGCGCCACCAGTTCGGCGGTGAGTTGGTAGCCGGTGTCCGCGCCCACCGGTATGCCGATCGGCCGACCTTCCATGGCGCGCGTGAAGTGGCGATTGCAGGGATAGGCCGGATCCGGTATCAGCACTTCGTCCCCCGGAGACAGCAGCACGCCCATGGTCAGCAGCAGCGCACCGGACGAGCCGCTGGTGACCGCGATGCGCGTGGCGGGCACCTCGGCGCCATAGCGCGTGCGGTACCAGCCGGACAGCGTATCGCGCAGGGCGGGCGTGCCCAGGGACGGCGTGTAGCGCACCTGGCGCGATTGCAACGCGGCCATGCCGGCGTCGAGGATCGGCTGCGGCGTGGGGAAGTCGGGCTCGCCGATCACCATGTTGATGATGCTGCGCCCTTGCGCTTCCAGCTCCTTGGCGCGGGTGACCAACGCCACGACATGGAAGGTCTCGATCTGCGCCATGCGCTCGGCCAGCGGCCGGGCGGGCGCGGTGGAATCGGTCATCGTCTACCTGCTGCAGTGTCGCGAGAAGATCGCGCACGGCGGGCGTGCGCGGATCGGGGGCTACAGGGCTCAGTACACTAGGCGAATGCCGGCCAAGTTTCAAGCTGGAGCTGGCTGTGCCATCGGGAAAGCGGCTAGCATCTGCACCTTGCCCGCGGCGGCAGAACAATGGGAGAGCACATGAAGATTGCAGTGATCGGCGCCGGCGGCGTCGGCGGTTACTTCGGCGCACGATTGGCGAACAGTGGGCAGGATGTCTGGTTCATCGCACGCGGCCGGCACCTGGAGGCGATGCGCAACCAGGGCCTGCAGGTGCTCAGCGACAACGGCGACGTGCTGGTGAAGCCGGTGCAGGCGACCAGCGACGCACGTGAAGTGGGCGTGGTGGATCTGGTCATGCTCGCGGTCAAGCTGTGGTCCACGCGCGAGGCGCTGGAGCAGGCACGGCCGCTGGTCGGTGCGGACACGACGGTGGTGTCGTTCCAGAACGGCGTGATCGCGGTGGACGAAGTGATTGCCGCCTTCGGCCGGGCCCGCACCTTGGGCGGCGTGGCCAACATCGCCGCGGTGATCGAGCAGCCCGGGGTGATCCGGCACACCGGCAGCATGGCGCTGCTGCAGTTCGGCGAGCTCGACGGCACCATGACCCCGCGCGTGCAGGCCCTGCAGGACGCGTGCACGAAGGCAGGCATCCAGTGCAAGGCGACCGACGACATCCAGAAGGCGATCTGGGAGAAGTACGTGTTCCTGGTCAGCGCCAGCTCCATGACTGCGCTCACCCGCCTGCCGCTGGGGCCGGTTCGCGAGGACCCGGACACGCGCGCGCTCATGGCCCAGGTGATGACGGAAGTCGCGGCGGTTGGCCGCGCCAAAGGCGTGGCACTGGATGCGGATCTGGTCGAGCGCCTGCTGCAGCGCCTCGACGGCCTGCCGCGCGAGATGGTTGCCTCCATGCTCGGCGATCTGGAACGCGGCAACCGACTCGAGCTACCCTGGTTCGCCGGCGGCGTGGTGCGGATGGGACGCGAACTGGGCGTTGCCACGCCTGCCAACGGCTTCATCTACGCCGCCCTCAAGCACTACGTCGAGGGCAGGCCGAAGGACGCACGCAACACGCACTGAAGCAAAAAACACCACGCGCTGCGCACATCGCGTTTACGCTGCGCGTGGCGCGATGGTAAAGTGCCGCTCGAGACCCGAGGCGCCATGCGTCTCGCCGAAGTCCAACTATAAGCTCAGCGAAAGACGATACCGCGCATGGCCATCGCAAGCGCCGAGGGTTCCCGGGGAATCCCCGATCCACGCTGCCGCACGCACCGCCGCTGTCCTGCTTCCGTTCTTGCATCTCTTGCATCACCGCGCTGCATGCAATCTTCTCTGCGTGCGCACGCCTATCCCCTGGCTACACTCCGTCACTAGCTCCTCCGTGCGTCAGTAACGTTTCAGAGCGGCTGCGCCATGCTGCGTCAAGACACCGTCATCGCCGAAGCGATGACTCCCGGAAAGCGGCGCCTGCTGGCACTGATGGAGTATGTGGCGCAGACCGCACGGGCGCGCAGCCGGGTGGTTCCGAACGTGACCGACCATGGCATGTTCCTGCTGTTCGAGCACCAGCTCGCGGCCGTGGACGGCAGCCGCCTGTACGACGCGCGCAGCGACGGCGAGGACGAGGTCTGGCTCACGGTGTCGCGCCCGCCTGGTCCGGAGCTGCCGCCGAAACCGGACAGTCCCTGGCTGGCGCCCTGGCTCGCGGTGGGCGTGGCCGTGCTGGTGGCACCCAAGCTGGTGGATGCGGTCGACGGCGCCGCGCTCATCGCTGCCGGCACGCACCGCGACGAGAATGCCGACGCCGCCGGCATGGAGAACATGGTCAAGCCAGCGCTGCGTCCGGATGCGCACGTGGCGTTGCGCAGCTACGCCTTCCGCGCCGAGGTGGAAAAGCAGTACGCGGCCTACATGGACAACCACTGGGTGCCATGGGCCGACGGCGAGCGGCGGCGGCGGCGCCTGGCGCGCCTGTACGTGCGCCTGTTCACCCTGCACCAGCAGATGTCCGGCGCACTGGTGGAGGCACCGGTGGAGCTGGTGTGGGGTCTCGGGCTGGGTGTGGTGGACCTGCCGGGCACGCCGGCCGCCTATCCGCTGATCACGCAGCTGGTCGATCTGTCCGTCGATCCGCGCAGCGGTGCGATCGAGATCCGCCCGCGTGACCTCGAGCCGCGCATCGAGCTGGAGTTCTATGCAGCGCTGGATCGCGCCGGCACCGAGCGCGGGGCCGCGCAGCACGCCGAGCAGATCGGCCGTCAACTGCTGCAGCAGGCCGGCGGCAATGTGTCGCCCTTCGATCCGTCCAGCTACGAACCGC
>JAHCKU010000208.1 GCA_026125625.1 Burkholderiales bacterium
CGCGCGGGGTGGCGATCTGGCACACCAGATCGACGTGGCCGATGTCGATCCCCAGCTCCAGCGAGGAGGTCGCCACCAGCGCCTTGAGCTCGCCGCGCTTCAGGCGCTGCTCGGCATCCAGGCGCTGCTCGCGCGCCAGGCTGCCGTGGTGCGAGGTCACCGCCTGATCGCCCAGGCGCTCGGACAGCGCCCGCGCCAGACGCTCGGCCAGGCGCCGGGTGTTGACGAACACCAGGGTGGAGCGGTGCGTCTCGATCAACTCGGTCAGACGCTCGTACACCTGCTCCCATACTTCTGTGGACATGACCGCTTCCAGCGGCGAGCCGGGCAACTCCAGGGCCAGATCGCGGTGGCGGGTGTGGCCGGTGTCGAGAATCGCGCAGTCGATACCCGGCCCGCTTTCCTGCGCCGGGACGAGCGGCGGCTGCCCACCGTCACCGGCGTCGAACAGGTCGTGCGGCGGACCGAGATCGTCGAGCAGGCTGCGCGCGGGCCGCTGTGCGCTGCCGGTCAGGAAGCGTGCGACCGCTTCGATCGGCTTTTGCGTGGCCGACAGTCCGACGCGCGTCAGGCGTGCATCGGCGAGGGCTTCCAGCCGCTCCAGGCTGAGTGCGAGATGCGCCCCGCGCTTGTTGGGCGCGAGCGCATGGATTTCGTCCACGATCACCGTGCGCGTGCTGGCCAGGGTGGCGCGGCCGGATTCACTGGTGAGCAGGATGTACAGGGACTCGGGCGTGGTGACCAGGATGTGCGGCGGGCGCCGGCGCATGCGGCTGCGCTCGGCCTGGGGCGTGTCGCCGGTGCGCACCAGAGTGCGGATGTCGACGTCCGGATAACCCAGCGCGACCAGGTCCTCGCGGATGCCGGCGAGCGGCTGCTCCAGGTTCTTGTTGATGTCGTTCGACAAGGCCTTCAGTGGGGATATGTACACCACCTGCGTCTCGTCGCGCAGCTGTCCGCGCACGCCCAGGCGCACCAGCGCATCGATGGTGGCGAGGAAGGCGGCGAGGGTCTTGCCGGAACCGGTGGGCGCTGCGATCAGTACGTGCCGGCCGGACTGGATGAGCGGCCAGGCGCGCACCTGTGGTTCGGTCGGCGTCGCATAGGTGCGACGGAACCAGCGCGCGACTGCCGGATGAAAGTGATCGAGAACGTCGGACATGGCCATGAATTCTGCCAGTACATGGGTTCGTGCGGTGAGCCATGCAAGGGCAGCAAGAGTTGGTGCGCGAGATATCCGCGGATCACGATCCTCGGAGTGCGAGTGGCCCGTGGAGGGAGCTCTCTGGTAATGTCATGGTCGGCGGCGGGGGTTGCGCATCGACCATTGCAGTTCGTTCACCGGCCTTGCACGCCACTTCGACTACATGCGGACAAGCGGTCACCCCTGCAGGCACCTGGCATGACGACGAGATCACCCAAACGTTTTTCGGCCGGGGTGGTGGTGGTACGTCGGCTGCGCAGCGACTGGCGCTACCTGCTGCTGCGCGTGTACCGCACGTGGGACTTTCCCAAGGGTGGCGTCGAGGCGGGGGAGACGGCGCTACAGGCGGCGCGGCGCGAAGTCGCCGAAGAAACCTCGCTGATCGATCTGGTTTTCACCTGGGGTGAGCAGTTCTGCGAGACAGCACCCTATAGCGCCGGCAAGATCGCACGCTACTATCTCGCCGCCAGTCCCGGGCAGCCGGTTTCCCTGCCGATCAACGCTGCGCTCGGCCGTCCCGAGCATCACGAGTTCCGCTGGGTCATCCATGCCGACGCCGCGCACCTGCTGCCCGAGCGGTTACAGCCGGTGCTGGCGTGGGCGCATGCGCTGGTGGAGGGTGACAGCGCAGGTTGAAGCGGGGAGCGACCTGCGACGAGCGCGGTGATCGGCGCTATTTGCGCTCGGAGCTGGTCTTGTCGATGACGCCGGTGACGGCATTGACCAGCACCGTTGCCGTACGGCCATCGGGCAGATTGAAGGAGTAGTTGTAGTAGGGCTGTCCGCGCCAGCTCAGATCGTACGTCATGCGATGCAGTTCTCCACCGGCGTACTCGGCGCCGGCGAGCTGCCGCGCCTCGTGCTCCTCGACGCGATGGCGCGTGCTGAGCATCTCGTACTTCTTGTTGGCCGCTTTCCGCTCGCTCTTGACGATGACGCCCCCTTCGCAGCGCATGTTCCACACGCGATCGTTGGGAGATACCAGCTCGAGATTGAAAGCCAGACCGGTGGTCCACTCCAGATCCCAGCGGGTCACCTGTCCGACCTGGTCGCGGCGGGCGGCGTCCAGGCATTGCTCGATGGCACGGTCCACCTCGGGTCCGAACTCGGCCGCGCTCAACGGGCTGACGACAAGCACGCTCAATGCTGCGGTGGTGATCGAATGTCGCATATGCTCCTCCTGATGGTTGGCGTTGTCGCCGGCCGCATACGGGTGCTGCCGGCCTTCAGCGCAAGAATACACGGTGCGAGTGATGGGGCGCTCGAATGCGGGCTATCATGCGCCGACGCCTCGAGCCCAGCCCTGGACGCAATCTTGATCAGCCGTGCCGTTTGCCTACTTCGACCGTCTGTCGGCGTCGCGTAAAGCCACGTACCTGCGCAGCGACGCGATCGAGCGGGTCGAGCTGCCGCCTGGCGCCGATCTGAGCGAGCTGCTGGAGGAAATGGGGGTGGCGCTGCGCACCGAAAACCGCTCGCTGGTCGAGCGCCATGCCCAGGCCCTGTGCAATGACCTCACTACGCGCCTGCGGGTTCCGCGCGTACGGGTGCGCGTGCTGTCGGTGCGGCCGAGCGGGAACTGGGGGGAGCTGCACGGGCTGTACGAGCCGTTCGAAGACGGCACGCCGCCCCTGCTCACGGTGTGGATGCGCACGGTCGCACGCAAGCAGGTGGTGGCCTTCAAGAGTTTTCTGCGCACCATCCTGCACGAGCTGTGTCATCACCTCGACTACGAGCTGTATCGGCTGCCCGAAACCTTCCATACCCAGGGCTTCTACAAGCGCGAATCCAGCCTCTACTACCAGATCCGTGGGGAAACGCCGCAACGCGAGGCGGCTGCGGCACGGGCGCTACGGGAATGACGGTCCGCTGAGAGCTTCCCTGGGGGCACTATTCCCGATCCGGAGATTTTTCCCTAGAATCCGTGGAATAAGATTCAAGAACAGCAGATGGCAGGGTACGTTCGCCAGCTCAGGGAGGGCGGCGCACCCGGTCGAGCCTTGAACAAGGAGTTCGTAAGTGGCCCTGATTCTGGCGTTGGACATGGCGGGCATGCCCAACCGCTGGCTGATCGTCGAGCAGGCGATCACCTATTACGCACGCGACATGGTGGCATGGTCGCTGGGAAAGACCGTGTGCACCTATCATGGGGGCGTGTCGCGCCTGACCGGCAAGCGCTCCGCGCTCTCGACCAAGAGCATCATTGCCATCAAGGGTGCGTCGGAGTTCGTGCGCGAGCATCAGCTGGAATCCCATCTGACCAACGCTGCGCTGTATAGGCGCGATCGCCACATGTGCGGGTATTGCGGAGGCCAGTTCAAGGAATACAACCTGTCCCGCGACCATATCATTCCGCTGCACCAGGGCGGCAAGGATCGCTGGATGAACGTGGTCACCGCATGCCGTTCGTGCAACACCCTCAAGGGCGGGCGGACACCGGAAGCGGCGCACATGCCGCTGCTGTACGCGCCCTACATACCCAACCGGCACGAGCATCTGATTCTGCAGAATCGCCGGATCCTGCAGGATCAGATGGAGTATCTGATGGCGCGTGTACCGCGCCACAGCCGATTGCATCTCGCCTGACCGACGTGTGCGCCCGCCGTACCCGGCCGGCATCGGGGTGCGCGCCGCTTGAATTCTGCGCGGGCGGCCCAATCACTCGGCTTCGTCGGGAAAAAAGGATCGCACGTGTCGCATTGTCAGGCAGTCGTGGAAAATCCCATGAGCGGGTTGCGGCGCGCACCCACGCGCAGGCGTTTCGGGGCGGCGGAGCGCACCCTTTGACAATCGAATGAAATACAAGGACTACTACAAAATTCTCGGTGTCGAACGCGGGGCCTCGGAAGAAGAGATCAAGAAGGCCTACCGCAAGCTCGCGCGCAAATACCATCCGGATGTCTCCAAGGAGAAAGACGCCGAGGAGAAATTCAAGGAGGTGGGTGAGGCGTACGAGGTGCTGCAGGATGCGGAGAAGCGGGCCGCCTACGATCAGATGGGCCATTACCAGCCCGGCCAGGAGTTCCGCCCGCCCCCCGACTGGGGCGAGCGCTTCGGCTCGGGCGCTGGCCCTGGCGGACAGACAGGTTTCGAGAATGTCGATGACCTCGACCTGTTCGACATCCTGGCTGGACTGGGCGCGCGGCGTGGATTCACGGGGCACCGTGGGGGCGGAGCCCGCAGCGGTCAGGATGTCGAGGTAACGGTTTCGGCCGGCGTCGAAGACCTGATGCACGGCGCCGAGGTCGAGATCCCGCTGAGCTATGTCGAAGTGCAGCCGGACGGGCGCCTGCAACGCCACACGCGTACCACCAAGGTACGTATTCCGAAGGGCGCCACCGAAGGCCAGCGCCTGCGCGTGCCGGGCAAGGGCGCGCCAGGCCAGGGTGGGGGTCCTGCCGGTGATCTGTACATCAACATCAGCCTGCGGCCACACGATCTGTTCAAAGTCAGCGGGCACGATCTGTATCTGGAAGTTCCGATCACGCCATGGGAGGCAGCACTGGGCGCGGGTGTGGACATTCCCACGCTTGCGGGAAAGGTGACGCTCAAGGTGCCCGCCGGCTCCAGGGCCGGGCAGAAGCTGCGCGTACGCGGTCGCGGTCTGCCGCGGCCGAAGAGCGAAGAGCATGGTGATCTGTATGCGGTGCTGCAGGTGGTCACCCCATCGGTCATGAGCGAGCAGGAGAAGGATCTGTACCGTGAACTTGCGCGGATTTCCTCGTTCAATCCGCGCGCACATTTCGGGTAGACAGCCATGAGCAGTGAAATCGCCGCCTTGCTCAGCGAGCATGTGGAAATCGAACTGGAGGAGCTGGCACGCGCCACCGGGCTGTCGGACGCCGAGATCCTGGAGCTGGCCGACTATGGCGTGTTCGAGCCGGTGGGCGGAGCGCCGCTGCGCTGGCGTTTCTCCGCCCGCTGCATCGTGCTCGGCCGGCGCGCATCCAGGCTGCGTGAGGATTTCGGCCTGGACGTGTCCGGCCTGGCTCTGGTGGCAGCGTTGCTCGAGCGCATCGATGATCTCGAACAGGAACGCACCCGCCTGCGTGCGCAGCTGCTGGAGTGAAGGTCATGTTTCTCCCGTTCATCCGACGCACGGCGCTGGTCGTGCTGGGGCTGCTCGCGCTGCCAGCGGCCGCGCAGCAGTCCGCGCAACCGTTGCCGCTCACTGCCGAAGCATTGAGCGCAGCCGAGCGCCTGTTCGAGATCCCGGCCTACCGTCAACTCGCCACGCGCCAGCTCTATCGGGCGCTGGAGTCCCTGCCCGAGGCGCAGTACCACGCATCGGTGGATGCCTTGAACGACCCGCAGGTCGTCCAGATCCTGCGCGGCGTGATTGCGCGCAGCATGGCGCAAACCTTCACCCTGCAGGAGCTGGATTTCATGGCGCGTATCCTGGCGACCGATGAGGCGCGCGCGATCGTCGCCAAGAGCGATCTGCTGCAATCGCTGCTCACGCGCGAGCTGGCGGTTGCTGCGCTGAGCAATCCGGATCTTGCGCGCATCCTGAGCGCACCGTAGCGGCGCGGTACAGGGCACATCGTGCCCGCGCCATCCGTCGTCTCCAGGCGCCGGGCGGAGTCGTGGCGTGAGTTATGATTCCCCGCGTCGTCGGATGCGCCCAGCACATTCATCTGGCGCATTCATCCGGCACACGACAAGAACAGGGGGAGACCACATGATCAGGCTGGTTGCGGCGCTCACGGCGCTGGTACTGAGTGTCGGTCCGCTGCACGCCGC